>DATGFZ010000128.1:0-4451 GCA_035308805.1 Puia sp.
TAAAGATTTTTCGCCGGCTTTTGACTTCTCAAATGACCACCCTTTTTTCTACAATTTCAAAATTTATATCGCAGATGTTGAATATTGGACGATGAGAAAATTACTCGCCGTATTCAATATTTTCAGCAGAGGAAATTATTATATAAATGCGCTATTTTTTGATTTTGTCGTTTTCTGGGGTCCGTTTCTTTTACTCAAATTTTTGTTGAATTATTTCCCTGCAAAAAAAAATATTCTCATCGTTATTATATTTTTTTTCCCTACAACTTCATTTTGGCTGAGTGGAATCCGCGGCGAAGGATTAATATTTCTTTTCATGATGATCACCATATATTATGCTGCAAAGTGGTTCACGGATCACAGGTTGTCCCGCATCATGCTTTCAATTATGGGTGTCGCGGGAATGATCATATTCAGAGGCGTTTTTTTATTGGTTTTTGTTCCTGCATTTTTAAGCTGGTTGCTAACGTTCAGATTTAAACAAAAGCACTTTTCCGTTTTCGGGATTGTTTATGCGCTCTCTGCAATTGTATTTTTTGGCAGTTCCCTGATCTCTGCAAAAAATAATTTGCCTGCGGCAATGGTTTCGCGCCAACAGGAATTTTTTCAGTTGCATGGGAATACAGTGTTCGGGCTGGATTCCCTTCAGCCTACTTTGATGAGTTTTTTAAGAGTAGCCCCGCAAGCTTTTTCCAATACATTTTTACGGCCTTTTGTTTGGGAAACAAAAGGAATTCTTCAGATCGTTTCTGCCTTTGATATTGTAATCTTCTGGATATTTATATTTTTTTTATTTTTTTCCCCCGAAAAGAACAGGAAAACCCACCTGGATAATCCTGTGCTCCTAATGTTTTTATTCTACGGCTTCAGTTTAATGTTACTGATCGGTTATATTGTCCCATTTCCCGGAGCAATCGTGCGGTATAAGGCAATACCCGAATTATTGCTGCTTGTGTTCATGGCAATTGCATCAAACTGCAAAAAACAAATCAATATTTTTTATAATTTAATGTTTTCGAAACAGAATTGACCATTTTTTGCATTTGAATGTAAGGAACGTATCAAAATATTAACCATTTGATGCATTTTATCAACATATTTTAAAAATTTTTGTTTATTAAACCTAATCATTTAGTTTCGCAAAAAACACTAAGACATGTCATCTTTACGATTCAAATCAATCGATAACTTAAGCACCACAGCAGAAGGGAAAGTGGCTGGTTCAACCAAAATCACTTCGATCTTTGGAGAAAATGTATTTAGTCTGAAAACAGCTCGGGAATTTTTAAGTGATGAGGCCTATAAGAGTCTCGCATCTTCCGTCAAGAACGGCAAAAGAATTGACAGATCTGTAGCAAACCAGATTTCCGCTGGTTTGCGCCAATGGGCGGAAGCAAAAGGAGTAACCCATTTTACACACTGGTTTCAGCCGCTGACCGGCACTGCCGCTGAAAAACACGATTCATTCTTTACATTAAAAAGTGACGGCACGCCCATTGAAGAATTTGACGGCGCTGCATTAATACAACAAGAACCTGACGCATCTTCGTTTCCAAGCGGTGGTTTGCGCGCAACTTTTGAAGCTCGGGGTTACACCGGCTGGGACCCATCTTCTCCTATATTTATCATGGAGATCGGACAAGGAAAGACTCTTTGCATTCCGACCATATTTGTTTCTTACACCGGCGAATCTCTGGACTATAAGGCACCATTGTTAAAAGCTCTTGCAGCGCTGGAAAAATCTGCGGTTGACGTTTGTCATTACTTCGATAAGAATGTAACCAAGGTTAGCGCCACGTTGGGCTGGGAGCAGGAATATTTTGTTATAGATGAGGGATTGTTCAATGCGCGTCCTGACCTGGTAATGAGTGGACGAACTGTATTTGGACATTCTCCGGCAAAGGGTCAGCAGTTGGAAGATCATTATTTCGGGTCAATTCCGGAAAGAATTTATGCTTTCATGAGAGATTTTGAAGAGGAAGGTTATAAACTGGGAATACCCTTACGAACCAGACACAATGAAGTGGCTCCGTCACAATTCGAATGTGCTCCTATTTTTGAAGAAGTAAGCGTTGGCGTGGATCATAATTTACTGATGATGGATATTATGGACAGGGTTGCCCGCAGACACAAACTGAGAGTTCTTCTCCATGAAAAACCTTTTGCAGGAATCAATGGAAATGGAAAGCATAACAACTGGAGCATGGCAACCGATACCGGGGTGAATTTGTTGGCTCCCGGCAAAACGCCAAAGACAAATTTGATGTTCCTCACCTTCTTTGTAAATACCATTAAGGCAGTTCATGATTATTCCGACATACTGAGAGCAGCGATTGCATCGGCGCCAAACGATTTTCGTTTGGGTGCCAACGAAGCGCCCCCTGCGATTATTTCTGTTTTCATAGGCCAGTATTTGACCAAGGTATTGGGTGATATTAAAGAAAGAGTGGGCGCAAAATTCGATGAACAGGATGAAGCAATTTTGAAGCTGGATCTCCACAAGAGCATCCCTGAACTTTTGTTAGACAATACAGATAGAAACAGGACATCGCCATTTGCATTTACCGGAAATAAATTTGAATTCCGTGCAGTAGGGTCTTCGGCAAACTGCGCCAGCGCCATGATTGCCTTAAATGCGATCCTTGCAGAAACATTGAAAAATTTCAAAAAAGAAGTGGACACCCTGGTTGACAAGGGCGAGAAAAAGGAAATCGCTTTGATGCACGTGATCAGAGAATATGTTGTAAGCAGCGAAAAGGTTTTGTTTGAAGGTGATGGTTACAGCGATGAATGGCACCATGAAGCGGAAAGGAGGGGTTTGCCAAATGTCCGCACTACACCATTGGCTTTGGATGCCATGGTTACGGACAAAGCAAAACATCTTTTTGAAGAAAACAATATTTATACGCATGCCGAATTGGAAGCAAGGCACGAAATTGAACTCGAAAAATACATCAAGAAAGTTCAGATAGAAGCAAGAATAATGGGCGAATTGGCTACAAGCCATATTCTTCCGCCATCAATAAAATATCAAAATACGTTGATTGAAAATATCAGGGGTCTCAAAGAACTTGGATTAAAAGAAGCTACGTATACAAATCAAAAGCAAATACTGGAAAAGATTTCCGATCACATTGGAAAGGTCAGCGAACTGGTAGAAAAAATGATTGAAGCCCGAAAAGTTGCCAATGCGATGGGAGATACCAGAACAAAAGCCATTGCCTACTGCAGCCAGGTTAAAGAAAAGTTTTTTGACGATATCCGTTATCACGTTGACAAATTGGAATTATTGGTTGATGATGAAGAATGGCTTCTTCCAAAATATCGCGAAATGCTATTTTTAAGATAGTTTATTTTAGAGTTAATGATTATGAGCTGCTGAGTAATTTTCAGCAGCTTTTTATTTAGAAAGAGTTCCCAGCGATCATAGGAAGAATCACTTAGTGGCAAATTGAAGTTGAAGATTTTGGATTATCGGGGAGAAACAATTATATCCTGTAAGTGACGCCTTCCAAAGCTAAGCTGGAATTGGGAAAAACTTCCCTTGCTTCCTGTTCGAAACCTTCTAACGTTTCATATTTTGAACTGAAATGTCCCAGCAATAATCTCTTTACAGAAGCCTTTTGTGCGATCATGCCCGCCTGTTCTGCAGTACTGTGAAATCTTTTTGTTGCTCGTTCCTCCAGATCTTTTAAATACGTTGATTCATGGTATAAAACATCAACCCCACGCACATTGTCGATTATGCGTTCATCATACACGGTATCAGCCGAATAAGCATATGATTTTTCTTTTGGCAGTTCATCAGTGACCCATTCATTTCTTATCAGTACGCCATCTTTTGTTATATAATCTTCCCCCCATTTCAATCTGTCAAAAAAGGATGAAGGCACGCCATGCATTTTGGCTTTCTCTGGATTTATTTTACGTAAAGGTTTTATTTGCCTGAATCGAAATCCCCAGCATTCTATGCGGTGATATACCCTGAAACAACTTACCTCAGCCTTATTGTCTTTCAAAATAATCCCCGCTTCAGTCAAACAATGAAAATGGAACGGAAACGATAATTTCGTGTCCGCAAATTTTAATTGAAGGTCAAGCAATTGTTTTAATTGTGGAGGTGCATACAAATGCAATTCATTGGCACGACCGAGCAAACTCATACTGGTTATAAGTCCTATCAATCCAAAGTAATGATCACCGTGAAGATGTGAGATAAATATGTGATTGATCTTGCTTCGCCTGATCTTATATTTCGCCATTTGTGATTGTGTTCCTTCCCCGCAATCAACCAGAAAAATATGTTCATCCATAGTAATAACCTGCGCCGAAGGGTGACGGTCGAATGCCGGCAATGCAGAATTATTTCCCAAAATCGTAACGGCGAACATTATGTTTTTTTAAAGTATACAACCCGGTTTAAGACTAGGAGCAAATTTAATTTGCTGCTT
>DATGFZ010000129.1:0-2234 GCA_035308805.1 Puia sp.
CCCTTGTATTTATATAAGGCAAAAACCTGCTGTAATAATCTCTGGTTTTTTTCCAGTCTATTCCGTGAAATTTTTCATCATAATAATTTTCATCAAGCTGCGCCCAGGCTTCGTAAAATATTTGATTGAATTCTTCAGAAAGATTTCTCCGAAAAGTATAAGCGATAGCAACCTGGTCGACTTTATTGCCATCAAGATTTATTTTGTAAATATTTCCATTGAATAATGCAAAACATTTGTCGGCTGTTCCTTCCACATCAAAGCCGCCTGCGTCTGCCCCATTTATTTTTTCGGTTTTATTTTGCTCGAATGGTTCGGTAACGGTTTTCCATAAGGAAGTTTTTCCCTGGTCGTGATCGCTCCGGTACACAATGATTGTCTTTTTATCTTTCTGAAATATATTCAACAGGTATTGTGATCCGAAATTCGGGCTGATCTGTTCGATTCTTTCCATAATATTGGTTGCATCAATCACCACGGGGTGAATCGTGGTATCTTTCTTCTCTGCTTTAAACAACTCATCGTATTTATCCGACCGAAAAGGTTCATCGAATTTTTGCAATGGCAAACGATAGATTTTTGGGTCCTGCATGCCAAACGGGTAAGAAGGTTTTAACCTCGATGACTCAAAATAAATATAATTTCCATCCGGACTCCAGATCGGATCAGCTTCGGTAATTCCGGTATTGGTGAGATTGACCGTTTTTTCTGTTTTTAGGTTATACACAAAAAGATCCTGCTCAAAATTTCTGAATGCCGTAAAGCAGATATAATTTTCATCAGGAGAAAAAACGGGACCGGAGTTTTCAAAAGCCCATATCTCATCTTTTACAACAGTTTTACTCTCCCATGTTTTCAGGTCAATTATTTTCACATCATCGCGGCCGCTGAGATAAACCGCCTTTGTCTTAGTTCGGTTCAATGCAATGGCTCGATCGTTATCTTCATCTTTTGTAAGCTGCTTTAACGGTGCGCTGCCGTCAGCTGCGATCGTAAACCAGTTTAAAAACCCGTTTACTGTCTGATTGAACAAAATGGTTTTGTTGTCGCCCAGCCATTTCACCTCACTGGTTCTTTCTGCAGATCCTTTCTTGATTTGCTCTATGAATTTTCCTTCCGCATCGCTCACAAAAATTTCTCCGCGTGAGACAAAAACAAGTTTTTTTCCGTCTGGCGATATATCAAAAAAACTGATGTTACCCTTGACTTCAAAATCTTTTTCTTGCGGGAGAATATCATTGCGGGTAATGGCGATATTTAATTTCTCTGTTTTTTTTGCCGCGACATCGTATACAAACAATTGATACTCTTTTTCAAAAATCACCTTGCCTCCCTGCGCATTTACAATCGCATTTTTTATGGAGGTATTGAAATCAGTGAGTTGCGTTTTTTTACCATGCTCAAATGTGTACAGGTTGTATTCGCCATTGGCCTCGTCAGAAATAAAATAAATATTCCCATTCTTATCCAGCGTTGCACCAAAATCCTTCCCGATATAATCCGTATATCGTTTGTATAATTTGGTTTTAATGTTGTAGGATTGAATGTCCGGATTGAACGGTCCTTTATAATGTTTGCGCTGAACCTGGTTGCTGCTTTCCCAGGTATCGTTGAAAAAAATTTCTCCGCTGGTTGGATGCTCAAATAAATTATGGTCGTACAGAAAAAAATAATTTCCGAAAACACGCTGGGGTGTGCCGCCGTTAACACTTACTTTAAAACCCGATTGCTGTCCCATGCGTCCGGAAGTAAAATAAATATATTTCGAATCCCAGCTCCAGGAATTTACTTCATCCCCGCTACTGTGAAAAGTGATTTGCTTAATATCGCCGCCGCCAACTGGCATTACGTATACATCCGCGTTTCCATATTGCCTGCCGGTAAAAGCGATCCATTTCCCGTCGGGCGAAACCCGCGGACTCGTTTCATATCCTTGCATCGCGGTGAGCCGCGCAGCCTCTCCGGTCTTCGTGTCTGCCTTCCACAGATCACCTTCGAAACAAAAAATTGCAGTTTGGCCGTCAGGCGTGAGACAAGGACTGGAAAAAAAATGGGGGTCGTTTTTCTGTGCTGATATTGAAACGGAAAAAAGAAAAAACGCAGCTGTGAAAATATTTCTCATCGTTCAGTTGATTTGGACAATGAATGTACAAATGAAAATTTTATTGTATCAACCATTCATCCAAGAATCCTGAAGGCAGCAACATCTGGGCTTGTCCCCCGCCGCATTGCTA
>DATGFZ010000130.1:0-3033 GCA_035308805.1 Puia sp.
TGCTTCCATTAGTAGATCAATTGTTTTAAAATCACTTAGGCCTTGCTCGATCAATCGCAAAGCCTCAAGATAATATGGGCGTGCAACATGATTAACAATAAAACCAGGGACATCCTTACAATGCACGGGAGTTTTGCTCAATTGTCTTGCGAGATCTACAATGGTGCTGGTTACCTCCGCATTGGTGTAATTCGTGGTGACCACTTCCACAAGTTTCATCACCTGTGCAGGATTAAAGAAATGCATACCAATAAATCTTTCCGGATAAGTCATTGTTTTTGCCATTTCAGTGACGGATAACGAAGAAGTGTTTGTCGCGAAGATCGTGTCGGCAGAATTTATTTTTGATAACTGATCAAATAAATTTGTTTTTACTTCCATCTTTTCAATGATCGCTTCAATAACGATATCGGCAACACAATCATTAATATTATTGGTAAAATGAAACGTGGATAACATGGTTTGTTTGTCTGCAGGGTTGATCTTGTTTTTTTCGACCAGGCGCTGCAAGTCTTGGTTAATTTTTGTTTTTGCTTTGGAAAGCAATTCTTCATTTACATCATACAAAATGGTATCGAAGCCACTCTGAGCGGAAACTTGTGCAATTCCGCCACCCATGGTTCCCGCTCCGCAAATGCAAATTGTTTGAAGCATAAAACTGAAATATTCATCGATAATGGCAAAATACGAATGGAAACAATCAAACTGCCCCCGTAAACTGTTTCAAAAACCTGACATCGTTTTGCGAGTACAATCGCAAATCGTTAACACGGTATTTGAGCTGGCAAAGCCTTTCTATTCCCATGCCGAATGCAAAACCTGTGTATGTATTGCTGTCAATGCCAAAGTTCTCAAGCATTTTCGGATGAACCATTCCGCTGCCGAGAATTTCTACCCAGCCTGTATGTTTGCAAACGTTGCAACCAACGCCGCCACAAATTCTGCAATTGATATCCATTTCGGCGCTTGGTTCCGTAAATGGGAAGTAGGAAGGGCGAAAACGAATTTTTACGTCAACGCCAAACATTTCCTGGACAAAAAAATAAAGCGTTTGTTTAAGGTCCGCAAAGGAAACGTTTTCATCCACATACAATCCTTCTGTCTGATGAAAAAAACAGTGTGCACGTGCGCTGATGGTTTCGTTTCGATAAACACGCCCCGGGCAAATTATTCTTATTGGCGGCTTTTGTTTTTCCATCACACGCGCCTGAACGCTGCTGGTATGAGTACGCAAAAGCCAATCCGGATTTTGATGAATATAAAAAGTATCCTGCATGTCGCGGGCTGGATGATTTTCAGGAAGATTAAGCGCGGTAAAATTATGCCAGTCATCTTCAATTTCCGGACCTTCTGCGACAGCAAATCCAAGTCTTCCGAAAATGTGAACAATCTCATTTCTTACCATACTTATCGGATGCCTCGTACCCAGCGTTAATGGATCTCCCGGAAGGGTCAGGTCAATATCGTCGATCGTAAGTGATGGCTGGTTTGTATTCGACAATTTCCACTCTTCATATTTGGACTCTGCGAACTGCTTGAACTCATTTACTATTTGCCCGAATTCTTTTTTCTTTTCATTAGGCACATTTTTCATTTCTGAAAACAAACTTTTCAAGATGCCTTTTGTGCCGAGAAATTTTATACGGAATGCCTCCAGCGATTCTGTCCCATTGGGAATGATGGCAGCAATTTCCTGTTTATAATTTTCTATTTGTTGAAGCAAATGATCCATAGGTCAAAGATACACCTGAACGGTGATTTATGTGATTTTTATGGCAGGAGTAAGGGTAATTTTATTGAGCTAATCACCCGGGTGTTTCGTGGGCGATGCGGTCGTTTTTCTTTGCCGGGGCGCAGCATCCATGTGTCACGTTGCCCAATGGCCTTCCTGCCAGAGCGGCCATTTGTTGTTGTTTTGTGAAAACAACACAAAGAACAAATCTCCGATTGAATCGATCGTTGATGGACCAAACTTTGTAGGGTAAGAATTTTTAACAGAGACAGTAAACGCATCGCATTTCGTTCGCCATTGACAGATCACTTCATGTTTTCAAGACATGTGAATAACGGATAGTAACCGCGTGCAGGTTTTTAGTATAAGTTTGTAAAAATGAAATATAATGAGCGATTTTTCCAGTCTGGAAGATTTTTTGGAGCCGGTTCAGGTTGGCCGGCATTTGAATAAAAAAGAATTTAGCGAAGGACAAATCGGTAAGCACATTGAAATTTATGAAGACGATTTCCCCGAATTGTATGATAAAGACATCATCATTATCGGGTGCGGCGAAACCCGCGGATGTAATAATACCTATGGGAAAACGGCGCCCGATGTAATTCGCGAATATTTTTATGAATTGTATTACTGGCACAAGGATGTTAAGATCGCTGATGCAGGTAATATCAGGAGTGGTGCAGGTTTAAACGATACTTATGCCGCATTGAAAACCGTGTTGAAAGAGTTATCTGACCATACAAAAACGATTGTAGTCATCGGCGGCTCCCACGATTTGACTTTGGCGCAATATAACATGTATGCAGATAAAAAAACTGTGATTGAAGCCGTATGCGTAGATGCGCTTATTGATTTGCATATTGAATCGCCCAACCGTTGTGGGAATTTTTTGATGGAAATGCTAACAAGCGAACCGAATTATATCCGACATTACAATCACATCGGTTTTCAAAGTTATTATGTTCATCCTCATATGCTGGAAACGATGGACAAACTTCGCTTTGATTGTTACCGGGTAGGCAGCGTGAAAGAAAATATTGATGAGATGGAGCCGGTCATTCGCAACTCATCACTTTTTAGTTTTGATATTTCTGCGATCGCAAATTCGTACGCGCCTGCAAATGAACTTTCACCGAATGGTTTTACCGGTGAAGAAGCCTGTGCGCTCATGCGATTTGCGGGATTGAGTCCAAACGTAAATACTGTGGGCATTTATGGGTATGTCCCCGAAAAAGACCACGACTATTTAACGGCCAAACAGATCAGTCATATGATTTGGTATTTGATAGATGGCAAAAGTC
>DATGFZ010000131.1:0-2345 GCA_035308805.1 Puia sp.
ATCTCTTCAGATAGCGCGTTGAGTATGTTTGACGATGGTTTGGTATATTATGAGATTGGATTAATGCTTGAGCTTACATTCTTTCTTTTGGGTCTGGCATATAAGAACAGAACGGAAATCATTGAAACCGTGCGCGAGCGCGAGCAATTAAAATTGGAAAATCAACGACAGGAGTTGGAAAAGCAAATGGCAATTCTTGCGGCAAAGGAAGAAGAGAGAAATCGGATTTCGGCGGATATGCATGATGAACTTGGCTCGGGAGTTACGGCAATTCATTTGATGAGTGAGATTGTAAAAAGCAAAATGAAAGACGATACGTTCCCTGAGATACAAAAAATATCCAATTCAGCCAGCGATTTGTTGAACAAAATGAATACGATAATCTGGACAATGATCAGCTCGAATGATTCGGTAGAAAGCCTGGTAACTTATATAAGAAGTTATGCGCTGGAATTCTTTGATAACACTTCGATTATTTGTCATTTTAATATGCCCGATCCGATTCCTACAAAGGAAATTAATGGTGAAAAAAGAAGAAACATTTTTCTGTGCGTAAAAGAAGCACTGAATAATGCGCTAAAACATGCCAGCGCCACCAATATTACTGTCGATGTTGTGGTGAAGGAGAAATTGATCATCTCCGTTGAAGATGACGGTATCGGCATTGACCTGGAGAACCCACGCCAGTTCAGTAATGGATTGAAGAATATGAAAAAAAGAATGCAGGCAATCGGTGGAAACTTTATGATTGAAAATAAAATTGGCACCAAAGCCATTTTTGAAATTGTTCTATAAAACCTGCAGGACATTTACATCCATTCCGACTGAAATCTTACAAAATCGTTTTTTACATCATCATAAATTCTTCTGAACATTTCCATTCTTTCATCAAGAGCATGATTTTTTTGCTCAATCCGGAAGCTGTTGAAAATGTTTTCGACTTTGTGGCGGGAGTCGGGAAGGTCATGCCGTAGCTTGTCAAGCACTTCTTTCTGGCAAATAAAATTATTTTGAAAGTGTTCAACCTGCGCCAATAAATTTTTCGGGAGTTTGTGGGCAGGCATTTGTTCAAGAAGGTGTTCAAAGTGGCGGATTTCCTGTTTTATTGAGGAGAGCTCATGTTTCCATGATTGCAACTCCTCCTGAAACTGTTCGATGGATGCTGTAGATTCCATAAATTTTCAGATTGAAGTGAAAAAATAGAATTGACTGCATTAAGTTAAGAAATACTCTGTGTTACGGCAAAAAAATATTTCAAATGCGGTGAAATGCCAATAATCCTGAGACAACCAATATCAAAAAGAAAATCTCAAAGATTCATGATTCAATATCATTTACCCGCAAAAGTGGCAATTGCCTGTACCCATCACCATTGTATCAATCCAAATCCTTATTTTTGAGCCTTATTTCAAAAAAGCATTGAAATTTTCAACGATTCTTACTGCCAGTTGAATTTTATTTAACAAACTCAATGCAGCATTTAAATAATTAATGGATAAAAAGGTAAATAAGATTGGTGTGCTTACTTCGGGGGGGGATGCACCCGGAATGAATGCTGCCGTCAGAGCAGTAGTGCGCACCGGAATTTATTACGGGATGGAGATTTTTGGTGTCATGCGCGGTTACAGCGGAATGATTGAGAATGATATTGTGCCCATGCATTCAAGGAGTGTTGCCAATATCATCCAGCGTGGCGGAACCATTTTAAAGACCGCGCGTTGCAAAGAGTTTTTTGGATATGAAGGAAGAAAAAAAGCGCATGCCAATTTAAAAAAACTCGGCATTAACGGATTGGTGATAATTGGCGGCGATGGTTCGTTTCGCGGTGCCCATCAGTTCAGCGAAGAATTTGATATACCCTGCATCGGATTGCCTGGAACCATAGATAAAGATATTGCCGGTACAGATTTTACCATTGGTTTTGATACGGCTGTAAATACCGCGGTGGAAGCCATTGATAAGATACGCGACACGGCTGATGCACACGACAGGCTGTTTATAATAGAAGTAATGGGACGCGACGCAGGATATATTGCCTTGCATAGCGGAATTGCGACCGGCGCTGAGAATATTTTAATTCCTGAGCGAAAGACTGACATAGAAGAATTGATAACATCTCTTCAGGAGAAGGAAAGAAGAAAAAAATTAGTAAATCTAGTGGTTGTTGCTGAAGGAGATAATTTTGGTGGCTCTGATGAAGTTGCCAAGGTGGTGAAACAAAGGTTGCCAAATGTTGATACCCGCGTATGTGTGCTTGGCCATATTCAGCGAGGCGGTTCGCCAACTTGTATAGATAGGTTGATCGCCAGCCGCATGGGGTATTCCGCAGTGGAATGTTTAATGGA
>DATGFZ010000132.1:0-6729 GCA_035308805.1 Puia sp.
TTTACGATGAGGTGTGATTTTGAAATCATTTGGAAAGAGGAGATTGTTTCATCCAAGAGTGCGTCCATATCAAATACCTGTTTGTTAAGTTCTAATTGTCCGCTTTGAATTTTTGACACATCAAGCAGATCATTAATTAATTTTTCAAGTTTGCCTACACTTTCTGTAGCTTTTTGGGTGAATTGTTTGTTTGGTTCCCTGTTTTCTATTTGATTGAGTAATTCCAAATATCCTTTGATGCTGGTAAGCGGTGTCTTCAATTCATGGCTGGCAATTCCAATGAATTCGTCTTTCCGGCGCTGATTTTCGCTAACCTGCTGCATAAGATTGTTGAATACGCGGCCGAGCGTGCTGATCTCATCTTTTCCCTGGTCGGTGATTGATTGATTGTAATTTCCTGTCAGGCTGACTTTTTTCATGACGTCTACCAGGTGTAATAAGCGTTTGGATATATAAGTTTGAATAATGATCGCGAGCAGAAAGGAGAAAGCCAATCCGATCAACAATAGCGTTGTAGCCAGCTTATATTTGAATTCTTTTATCTCGGTCAACTCTGTCAATTCCACTTCAAGAATAACTTTTCCGAGATGTTCATTCTTGCTTATGATTTCATTTCTTACAAAGAGTTTTTTATCCGTATAAAAAAATGGGTGCTGATTCAATTCCTGGGGAGGGCTCAAGGTTTCTCCTTCTTCTTTTTTATAAGACGCGAATGTCTTTCCTGATGAATCAAAAATGACGGCAAGTTCAATATCAGGGACAACGTGTAATAACTCCGATAATATATTTCTTGCGGCTTCATTATCCTGAAAACGTAAAGTAGATTCACTATTTGCACTGATAACTTTTGCAAGACTGACAGTTGAATTCGCTTTTCGCATTTTATAGGAGTTGATATCGTTGATTATAAAAATCTCAAAGAAAACGCCAAGTACGATGACACTGGTAAACACTTGCATCAGTATCAGTTTACTTCTTATTGATATATCGCTTAATTTAAACAATTGTTACTTTTTATTGATTGACAATTTTGGCAAGTTTCAGTAATTGCGAGCCTGCTTTCAGACCTGCACTGTCAATAGCTTTAATATTTGCTTCAAATTTTAATTTGTCGTTTTTGATATAAAAATTTAAGGCTGTGCCCTGTTCTGCGAACCCTGTTTCTTCACTGATAGTAAGGGTGCCTTTATTTGTTTTTTCCAAGATTGCACGGAGGGAGAATGGAAGATTCCTCGGGATGAAAAGAATCTGGCAGTTTTCGATTTCTTCCGGTCGGTTAAAAACCCTGATGGTTATTTTTTTATCTTTTGCTGTTTTCCCCTTGGAAAATTCAATCAAAGATTTTGTCACGTCGGTTGAGCCAACGATGCCAATAACAAAATCCGTATTGCTATTCCCCGCATCCCAATCAATGTAGTTTATGAAATTATAAATGAATGCTGCCTTAAGATTGGCTTCCTGTTCCCGCATCTGCGCTTTTGGGCTTGATGCGGATAAGCAAAATAATATGAGATATACAAACCTTTTCAGCATACATTTTATTCAGTCTGGAAGTCCGAAGAAGTAATCCTACACATAATAATCTGAAAGGTATTAACGATAAATAAGATAAATAAATTTTGAATTTTTTGTCTGACCTTCCAATTTGAAACTCCCGTCTATAGAGCAACGGCGATCTTAAATATACCGCTCGCACCAGGTTGTTCAAGAACTGTTGAATAAACCAGTCCATCCGCGGTACGGAAACCGGGATCAAGCCATTTTGTATTGAACAGGTTATGAATATTCACGCTCGCACTTACGCCACTTTTAAATAATTTTTCGGTGCTGATCACACAATTTGAAAGAAAATATCCTTTTACCGGACCGTAAGGATCCGTCGAGGGAGATTGCCGCGTCCCTACCCAGTTTTCCGATAAACTGATTATTAAAAGTTGATTAAGATGAAAAGTGATTCCCGCATTGCCCTTTACTTTTGCCACTCCGGAGGATTCCCTTTTGACATGGGTGATCAGGTTTTGACCCGTCGCATCCTGGTAAGTAAAATTTAAAAAACCCGAAATGTTTCTTGCTAAAATCAAATCTGCAACAGCTTCACATCCGTTTATGGTAATAGTACCTGGATTCTTGTTTGGGTTCAGACCCGAAAGATTGGCCAGAACAACAACGTCTGTGAGTTCATTTCTAAAACCATTTAGTTGAAAACGGAGGTTTTCAGAAGCTGCATAAATCCCATTGACCTCGTAGGTTTTTATTTTTTCTTTTTTTATGGTGAAATTGCCGCCGGGGGTTTGATAAATTTCAAGGTTAGTCGGCGCGCGGAATGCAGTGCCGAACTGGATTTTAAATGTGAATTGTTTGTTTGGTTGATTGACGATAGCAGCCCGGGGACTCAATGCATCGCCAAAATAACTGTTGCGGTCATAACGTGCACCGAGAGTAAAATCCGTTTCTCCAAGCCATTTCGCCTTTTGGATGTATTGAAGATAACTCCCAAAATTATTTCTTATATTAAATAATCTCGGCAAAAAAGTGGAGTTAAGGTTTGTTACGGTATCTCGTCCATTAAAAACGTAGAGGGTGGTGTCTATTGTTTCTCTTCTTGAACCCTGCTCCACATTGTCCTGGTAAAACTCTAAACCGGCAGAAAATTTTTGTTTTTCAGATGGAGAATAATTGGCGGAAAATTGACCTAAGGATCTGTTCGAAGACGTAGCAATTGCTGCGTGTATCAATCTTTTCCCGTCAATCGTTATATAAATATATGAATCGTCAGCTGTGCCCGTTTCCCGATATACCGCGCGCGCGAGAAAATTTAGTTTATCGCTCGGTTTGTATTCTTCTTCAATAAAATAGGTCCTTAAATAAGCATCGTCAAGATTTGGCTTTTGTCCGTCAAGATTCCTTTGTAAAACGCCTAAAATGCCTTTGTTATCGTAACCCTGCGTCGGCAACCCTAAATAGAGGGAAGGGCTGTTTGAATAGGTGCCAAATCCCATGGGAGTTCGGTAATTGCGATAGCCGAAGGTTGTTTTCGTTTTATCCGTGTAATAACTGATTTTGCCATTCAAAGAATAGGCTTTGTCAACATAAGAAGCGGAATATTGCGGATCCCTGTTTGTGAATCTTGGTCCATCTGTGCTGTAAAGACTTCCCGAGATGGCATATTCAAGATTGGATTTTCTTTCCCCGATATTTATCCTTTCAAAGGAAGTATTAAAACTTCCAAATCCACCTTCAGCATGCACTCCGTTGACCTCGTTCCCTTTTTTTGTAATGATGTGAATCACTCCTCCAAAAGCATTTTCTCCGTAAAGTGCTGATACCGGTCCCCAAATTATTTCAATTCGTTCAACATTATTCATGGGATAAGCTGGTCCGGCCAGATCATTGGATCCGATAATATTGTTTTCAACTATTCCGTCAATCATCAGTAAGGCTCGAAGATTCTCTGCACCATACATTCCCCTGAAGTAAATTAAAGTCGGGGCATAACCATTGACGTGAATCATATCAATTCCAGGGACATCAC
This sequence comes from Puia sp., assembly GCA_035308805.1. GTDB lineage: Bacteria > Bacteroidota > Bacteroidia > Chitinophagales > Chitinophagaceae > Puia. The sequence goes on from DATGFZ010000132.1 coordinate 3,533, forward strand.
GCAGCGCATCTTCCAGTTGTTCATAACCCCTTTCTTCGATTTGCTGTTTGCTGATCACCGTGATCGTGGAAGGAGCTTCTGAAATAGTTTGCGGGTAGCCGGAAGCCGTTACAACCTTAACGTTCATGAGTTGCTCCAATGAAAGCGATAAAAGGTTAGGTCCTCCGGAAGTGGAATCATTTTGTGCGCTCAGTAAGGCAGGCCCAGTTATGATATATAAAAAGGCAAGGGTTAGATTTCTGATTAACATAGCAGTTATTTTCTTAAGATGCAGCAACCCCATTGGTTCAACAAAAAGTTTACCATTTTCTTCTATTTCGTTTCTACTAAAAGATTTATACCTCAGAAAAAGGTTGCTAAATGGGCCGAAATCAGTGAATTCCGGAAATTATCCAGGAAATTTAAATTATTCGGAAAGTCCCTGGTCATCATTTTTTGGGGAATTGTGGATTTTATTACCCATTATCCCGGCGCTCAGGTGGGGAATTCTAATTTGATTCCAGAATTTTCATCACTATTCTTTCTTCCCTGCTGAGGTCTGCTTTGACGTCGTTTACCCCGTCCTGGTCTAGCTGAGCGATGTATCTTTCCAAACCTTTCGTTTCATACAGATTAATGATTACCGGATGGACATAATATTTCTTGCAGACATTTGGAGAATTGCCAAGCTGTCGGGAAACTATTTTAAATGCTTCCGTGATTTTTTTCCTGGCTTCTGTTTGGGATTCAAAAAACCCGAGTTCTTTAAAAGCAATAAGGGACTGCACAGTCCCAGACCAGGTTCTAAAATCTTTTGCCGTAAAATTGCTGCCACTTATATTCTTTATGTAATCGTTCACCATCCCTGAATCAATCGACTTTCTTTCGCCTTTTTCATTGTAATACTGAAAAAGCTCTTTACCTGGAATATCCCTGCATCTTTTTACAATTTCAGCGAGTTTTTTACTTTTAAGGTTGATTATATGTTCAACACCCTTCTTCCCTTTAAATGTAAATCCGATTGTATTTCCCTCAAGTGTTACGTGCTTATCTTTTAAAGTGGTTAAGCCGTACGATCCGTATAATCTTTCGTAGGTAATGTTGCCCACCCGAATATTGGTCCGTTCCATCAAACTGACCACCGTAGCCAAAACTTTTTGTGCAGGCAGACCAGGAAGGGAGAGATCTTTTTGTATCTGTGATCGCATCGCCGGCAAAACCTTTCCAAACTCATATGTATGATAAAATTTTGTTTGATTCCGCAATAAATTCCAATGCGGATGGTAACGATACTGCTTTCGTTTTTTTACATCAGTTCCAGTGGCCTGCAAGTGGCCGTTAGCCAGCGGGCATATCCACACGTTTTCCCAGGCGGGAGGAATCACCAGGCTTTTTATTCGGAGCAAATCGACTTTGTCTGAAAGTACTGATTTACCCGACAAGTATTTGAATGTTTTACCGGAGCGTACTCGCCTTATGCCAGGACCCTGGTCGGAAACGTAGACTAAGTTTATGGCTTTGGCAGTCTTAACCGCATCGTGAACTATGCTTTTAATCTTTCTTTTTGAAAACTCCGCAATGTCTTCAATCATATTAAATCGATTGTACGATTAAGCAATAGCCTTCCAAATCCGGTACCATTTAATCCAGGTTATACTTCAAGGGGGTTTTGGTAAATCCGGCTGATTAGGCGGGAAAATATTTCCCCAATAAGCTTTGATTCAGACTGACATTTTTAAAATATCACCTTAAATAAACACAAATTCCAAAGGCATGATTATTGGCTTTCTTGTTTTGTCTACAATTAGATTCGGTATTCGCATAAATAAATTTGAGATTGTAGCAGATTCTCTATCGTGAAACCACTAAATACAATTCAGGAATTCATATCGCAGTTAAAAGTATCCTTCAAGGGAGATAATCTCATTAATAGATTTAAAGACGAAAAACTTCCTCTACGAACAGATTTTTTATTGAGTTCGACGCAGATGGAACAATATGCAAAGAAACTCGCAAAAAGTCACCAGATTATTTCCGGTCAAACGAGTGAAAAATTATTAAAACGACTTGCAGACAATGAAAACCTGTTGCTGGAAGTTCACACGCTGTTAACTGATTCGGCAAAAGATAATGAAAGAATAAGCCCTGCCGGTGAATGGCTTCTTGATAATTTTTACCTGATAGAAGAACAAATCTATACCGGGAAAAAACATCTTCCCAAAAAATACAGTGCAGGGTTGCCCCAATTGGAAAAAGGTAACTCCAAAGGTTTGCCAAGAGTTTATGACATGGCTGTTGAAATCATTTCTCACAGTGATGGCAGAGTGGATTTACAAAGTCTCAGCAATTTTATTAATGCTTATCAGGGAGTTTCCGTTTTAAAACTGGGGGAACTATGGGCCATTCCGATCATGCTGAGACTTGCCATTATTGAAAATTTGCGCAGGCTGTCGGTGCAAATTGCCATAGATCGCATCAATAAAAATCAGGCCGATTACTGGGCTGATCAGATGATTGAAACTGCTGAAAAAGATCCAAAAAATTTAGTCCTGGTCATTGCAGAAATGGCAAAATATGGCCCGCTGTTAACCAGCTCTTTTGTTGCGGAGCTTGCCAGAAGATTGCAGGGCAACGGATCATATTTAGCTTTTGGATTGAGTTGGATAGAGCAAAGATTGTCTGAACAAAATCTTACGGTAGATGAATTGATTTACCAGGAAAATCAAAAGCAGGCTGCCGACCAGGTTTCCATGAGCAACAGCATCGCTGGCTTGCGTTTTTTAGGAACTACAGATTGGAAAGCTTTTGTTGAATCAATGAGCAGGGTAGAAGCTATTTTGAAAAAGGAATCGCTTTATTCCTTAATGAATTTTTCGACAAGAGACGCATACAGACACGTAGTGGAACAAATAGCCAAAACAAATTTTTTATCAGAGGAAGTTGTCGCCTTGGCGGCGATTGAATTGACACAACAATCATTATTTAATGATGCTGCAACAAACTATAAGCATCATGTAGGATATTTTCTTGTCGGTAAAGGAATTGAAGATTTAAAAAGAAAACTTCATGTTCATGAAACGCTGATCGGAAGAATAAAAAAGAATATAAGACAGGATGCGTTGTTTTTCTATCTAGCCTCAGCTGCCATCCTCACCATTCCTTTCGCCTGGATATTGTATTTATTGCCCTCACAAAAATATATGCCATGGTGGATGAAC
>DATGFZ010000133.1:0-3134 GCA_035308805.1 Puia sp.
AATTATGCGGTAACCTCTTCGGTGTATGATGCGCTGAACAAACCCGAACGGCTCAAACCTTCACCAATTCAGGAACAACGGGTAAAAAAAAATGAACTAGGCAGAAAAACAGGAAAGGGATTTTTCGAATACGCTTGAAAAGCTGATAGGCTGATAAGAATTATCTTCGCAAGTATTTTTACCATGCAACCATCCATCTTGTCAACAAAAGTACTTATAACCGGCGGCACGGGTTTTCTAGGAGCTTATGTCATAAAAGAATTGGTCCAGAAAAATTATTCCGTTCGTGCCATTCGCCGAAGCAGTAAACTTCCTTTTTATATTCCTCCAAATATTTTTGATGCAGTCGAATGGATCGATGGCGATATTCTTGATGTGGTCGCATTGGAAAATGCCATGAAGGGTGTTGATGCGGTAATGCATGCCGCAGCAAAAGTTTCATTCACCGCCGGGGGAAGAAATGAAATGTTGAAGACAAATGCTGAAGGAACAGCAAACGTTGTCAATGCCGCGATTTCTCAAAATGTCAAAAAGTTTATTCACGTCAGCTCGGTTGCCGTGCTGGGAAGAACAAACAGTGAGGAGCACATCAATGAGAGCAATCCGTGGAAGGAAAATGCCCTCACTACAAATTATGCAGTCAGCAAATATCGTGCGGAAATGGAGGTGTGGCGTGCGATAGGGGAAGGCTTAAATGCAGTGATCGTCAACCCAAGCACCATTATTGGTTATGGAGACTGGAATACGTCAAGCCCGGCCATTTTTAAGAGTGTGTACAATGAATTTCCCTGGTATTCCAACGGCATCAACAGTTTTGTGGATGTGGAAGATGTTGCAAAAGCAATGGTCCTGTTATTGGAAAGCAATATCAATGCAGAGCGGTTCATATTGGGTTGCGATAATTATTCATTTAGAAAATTATTTGATTTGATTGCTGATGGCTTTAATAAAAAACATCCCTCAAAAGAAGCCACTCCATTTTTAGGAGAACTTGCATGGAGACTTGAAAAAGTGAAATCGTTTTTTTCTGGCAAGCCATCCATATTAACAAAAGAAACGGCAAGAGTCGCCCAGTCCAAAACTTATTTCGAAAACGAAAAAATAAAAACTTTTCTGCCCGGGTTCACTTTCACGCCGCTCGAACAAACAATCAGCAATGCTTGCAAAGCCTATGAAAGTCATATGCGTTTTGCGCAGAAGGGCTAAGGTTTACCGTTTCCCCTGGCATTTGGCCAGGGAAGTACGTTATCCATTGCTGAAAAAGATCAAATACCACACCGGGGATACGTCCGGATGTGTAATCCACCAGCGTCGGCAGTACATAGTAAAAAATACCAATAAGTATGTTAAATGCCGATAACAGACATTACTGGCAAAGTAGTTGATAACATACTTATGATTCGTTCTGAGCGTTAATAATTGTGATCTTAAAAAATATTCATGAAACAATTCTGCATTCTATCGATTAGTGTTTTATTTGTTCTGATCGTATATTCCCAGGATCAATATTTTTCTGTCAGCGGGAAAATAATTGATGACAAAACAAAACAGCCGATGCCAAACGCGTCTGTGTTTTGTCAAAATACCACGGTTGGGACGATCACCAACGCAGAAGGCAATTTCTCCCTTCGCTTAAAAAACGGGGGTTATGACCTCGTCATTTCATATACCGGTTACCAAACAAAATCAATGCGCATAAGCAACGGCAATGCTGAAAATGAAAACATGACGATTGACATGCAGGAGCAAGATAAAAGTTTGACGGAAGTTGTTGTTGCCGGAAGCGCCGAAGTTGCTGACGGATGGAATAAATACGGGCAATTTTTTTTGGAGAATTTTATCGGCACCAGTCCAAATGCCGCGCAATGCAATATTGAAAATAAAGACCAATTGAAATTTTATTTCTACAAAAAAAGAAACAAACTGAAAGTAAAAGCAGCAGGAGAATTGCTTATTGCAAATAACGCGCTCGGTTATAAAATAAAATATCAACTCGATTCTTTTGTTTATGATTACACGACAAAAATCGGCAGTTACACAGGCTATCCGCTTTTTGAGGAAATGCAGGGCACTCCGGAACAGCAAGATGCATGGAACAAAAATCGCTTTTCGGCTTATATTGGTTCAAGACTACATTTTATGCGCAGCTGGTACGACAGCACCCTCCATGACGAGGGTTTTACTCTTGAACTGCTCGATGCAAATAATAGCCCTACGCAATTGGAAAATCCTTATGACAGTCAATATTATGCTGTTGACAGTGGAGACGTTGTCGTAAGCATAAAAGGACGTTTGCGCGTTAATTATAACAACCATGTGCCTGAAAGAAAATATTTGATTCAAAATAATTTTCCGCTTACTACTCCAGTACAAATTTCTGCCCTGGATATTATAGATGGGTTTACCATTGAGGAGAATGGATATTTCTATGAACAATCCGAAGTGACAAACATGGGTTATTGGGCCTGGAAGAAATTAGCGGAGGCGTTGCCTTACGATTACAACCCTCAGTAAAAAGTGCATGATTTAATTGATAAAACACAGTTTTGGGTTTTAGATATGCACATTCGCCTGTTTTTGAAAAAATATTTTACATCCCTTTAACGACTGGAAATCCCCGGTAACGATGATCAATATTTTTAGCGGGTTTGAAAAAAAACGCGACATCCTTTTTTTGAGTAAAGGTAAACATCGCTTGAAACGCTGTGTTCATCGACGTTTCAGCATTTCAATAATTTTAATTATTTTAATTATGATGATCTGAAAAAAATAAATGAGGGGATTGAACGGTTAAACATCAGAAAATATGATCCCCCTTATCCACAGCACTCATAAAATGTGAATAAAATTTATGTAAATTTTTTTTTGGATAGAAAAAATTATTTCTAATATTGTGTAAGGAAATTTGTTTCCTGTACTTACTAACCCATCCATATAATAAAAGTCCCGTCCAAAAGGCGGGATTTTTTATTTATAAAACCTCGAGCAAAATGAGTCATTGTTATACTTCAACACCGCAACTGCCTAACAGTCCCATTGAGCAATTGAGTAATTAATAATACCTTTCCACATTAAATTTAAAAGATGCTCAAATCAATGACCGGTTTCGGTAGAACAGAACAAAATGTTGGAGA
>DATGFZ010000134.1:0-3097 GCA_035308805.1 Puia sp.
GGGGAAAAAGGTATGCAGCCAACACCATATTCTTCCAGTACATCAAGCAATCCGTCTTCGACCCAGCGCACGAACATGGAATATTTTGGTTGGTGAATGAGGCAGGGTGTGCCCAAACTTTTTAAAATGGAAAAGGCTTTGCGTGATTGTTCCGCATCATAATTGGAAATGCCTGCGTACAATGCTTTACCGCTTCGCACGGCGTGATCCAGGGCCATCATGGTTTCCTCCACGGGCGTTGCCGGATCAGGACGATGGGAATAAAAAATATCCACATAATCGAGCTTCATTCTTTTCAGACTCTGATCTAGACTGGAAAGGACATACTTACGGGAGCCCCATTCCCCATAAGGTCCTTCCCACATGCGGTAGCCCGCTTTTGAGGAAATGACCAATTCATCGCGAAGATGACCCGTGAAATCGCTTTTTAACACTTTGCCAAAATTTTCTTCTGCGGAACCGGGCGGCGGTCCATAATTATTGGCGAGATCGAAATGAGTGATTCCATGATCGAAGGCGGCGCGGATAATTTTGCGCGCAGTCTTTTGGTCATCTACATTTCCGAAGTTGTGCCATAAGCCGAGTGACACGGCAGGCAATAATAATCCGCTTTTCCCACAACGGCTGTAAGGAATTTTTTCGTAGCGATTGGCAGAAGGTTTGTACATGTTTTATTTTTGAAAGATTTATTTATATGGCTGCGCCTGCATGGCCTGTTTAAAAAAGTTACCCATATCCGTTAGTTCGTAATTCCATGACCTGAGCATATTGGGTCCCCACTCGGGGTCAAAAACCCAGGCTGTCCAGCTCATTCCGCGCTGCTCCAGGTATTTGGTGATTTGATAGCCGTAATGATTGGGTCCAATGGTTTCGTTATTGCGCAAACCAAAACCAATTTCCGTTGCGATGACCGGATAGCTGGCAGCAGCAAAACCAAAATCCTCGTCCCATTTTGGTTGCCATGGTTCCTGTCTTTTCCACGGATAGGGATGTGCCACATAAGCTATGTTTTCCGCGTTGATGGGTTCTTCGTGCAACGGCGTGAGATCGTAGGCCCAGTCGAATCCGGCAACGAGGGGAATGGTTTTTGTGTCAAAGGCGCGGATGAGATGGATGATATCTTCCATCATTTTTTTCCAGTCGCTCCACGCCATGCTGCCAAGTTGTCCCCGATACGTGGTGGGCTCGTTGAACAATTCATAAAACGCAACGGTATTATTGCCGGCAAAATGTTTTGCCATGGTTTGCCAGAATTCATAGGTTTCTTTTTGCGTGGTGTTGTACATCGGGTCCTGGAAGAGCTCCATTTTTAAATTGCCGATACTGTGCCAGTCGATGATGATATACATGCCAAGACCCGTGCACCATTCGACCGCAGAATCGAGCAATTGCAAATATTTTGCAGGCGTACGTTCGCGCCAGGCAACCGGATGCACCGGAATACGGACCAGCATCGTGACGAGTGCCTTTACTTTTTCAAAATGATTTTTGTTCCAGTGCCCCTGGTGTTCGATTTTATCGGGGTCGGAAATGGACAGCCCCCGAAATAAGATGGTTTCACCCTTGTCAGTTACAAATTTGTTTTTGTTGACGTGAATGGCAGGCAAACTTTTTGCTTTTTCGTTTTTTTTTGGGGCCGGGATAAAAGCTTCATTCCACCAGGCGTGATATTTAGCCGAGTCTTGAGAAAAAGAACAATGGGAAGTGAACAATAAGGAATAAAAGACAAGCAGTCGTTTTGCCATAACCTGTTTTTGAAATAAGACCGGCGCCAAACACGAAAAGGAAATACTAATGTAAAGATATTTCACCGCGTCCTGGCCTACTTGCGAAAAATATTTTTAACGGACGTTATTTTACCTGTTTAAAAAAATCAAATATTTTTTCAGAAGCGCTGAAATCCCTGCAAACTTTGCCAATAATAAATTTGGGAAGATACTGCGGGCCACCGGGCCAGGTGTGACCACCGTTGACTATTTTGATGAATTCCACCTCCGCATTACTGCATGGGAATACATAATCAATCGCATGGCAACCGTCTCCGGGATCGGAGTCGGGAATACTGGTGACAATCCTTTTGGCATCGCAGTTATTCAACTTCACAATTTTTGCCAATAATTCTTCCGAGGGCATCATGTCAGCATCTTCATTTTCAGCATTGCGTTTATTGAATTTGCCTGCGCCCCCGTTGTAACGCACAAGCGGGTCGTCGGTACCGTTGATCATCAACACGGGAGTCGGATGCCGGAAAGAAAATTGATCAGCCACGGTTTGAGAAATGCCGCCGCAAACTGGTGCGATGGCCGTGATGCGGTTTGACAATTTATAAGCAAGGTAGAAACTGAACATGCCTCCGCGTGAGATACCCGTGCAAAAAACATGATTGCTGTCCACTTTATATGCAGAAAGTAAACTATCCAGCAAAACCGAAATGAATTTTACGTCATCAACATGCTCTTCGGCCACCTTTCTGCGGCTGGTGATGCCCGGCATTGTCCACGCTTTGTTAAGGGCATTGGGGTATACAATGATGTAATTATTCTTATCAGCAAGAGCAGTGAGATTATAAAATTTTATCGTATTCTTATAAGTCCCGCCACCACCGTGCAGAGCAAAAATCAAAGGCAGTTTGCCTGCGCGGCTGAAAGCAGGAGGCAGATGGATAAGATATTGACGCTCGCGGCCGTCAACAAGAATTGTTTTATCAATATCCTGGGATTGCGCAAAGGAACAAAGAACACAAAACGAAGAAATAAAAGGCAGAAGGATTTTTGAACCCATATATTTTATCTGGGAATAAAAATATACATTTTCTTTCTAAAAAAAATGCCACAGACTTCGCAGAAACACGGGTTACATTGCTGTACGTTTCCGCAGCCTCTGTGGCAGATGCCGTTTGCATGATTTTACTAACGATAGTAGGCGTGATGATGGTAAGAGTGGTATCCGCAATAACATCCACTCAATGTAATGCCGATTGTAAAAGCGGCAATTAAGAATAACAGGAATCTTTTTTTCATTTTACATGTTTTTAAGTTTACTATAGACTAACAGTTATGAATATCTTTTTTATTGAGGTCGGCTTCATAACGTTTAT
>DATGFZ010000135.1:0-13571 GCA_035308805.1 Puia sp.
CCGTCATGCCGGTGAGGCGTTGTCCTTGTCTTACTGAAGCCGGCAGATCTTCTCCCTGCATTTTTTGCAGCAAAGGTTTGTAATCAAACAGATCCAGTTGTGAAGGGGCACCGTTTTGAAATAAATAAATAATGCGTTTTGCACGGGGCGCAAAATGGGGCAATCCTACAACCGCAGATTCTTCGGCTGTGCCTTTAAACAGATCCGGAATAAGCAGTGAACCCAAAGCTACACTTCCCAGTCCAAGACTCATTCTTGACAAAAACCTTCGCCGGTTGATATTCAGGCTGTGCTCAATAATTTCTCTTTCCATCTTATTAAATTAGGTCTTTGTAATGGTTTCTTCCAAATTGTAAATGATGTTGATCACCCGGATGAGCGAAGCAGTATTGTTGATGTCCATGTTTTTGCCGAGTACATGTTCGCCCGCCTGCCTTGTTTTTTCTGCGCTCATTTGGTTATGAGAGAACACCCCGAGTTGATCGTTATAATAATCCTGCAATGTTTTCAATTCATTGGCGGCGGGTTTGCGGCAAACGATCAGGCGGAAAGCTTTGATGATCTTATCGGCGGTTGCGGTTTGTTCATTAGATAATCTTTCTGCCAGCACGCGTGATGCTTCCAGTACTGTTGGATCGTTCATCATGATCAGAGCCTGTAATGGCGTGTTGGTTTTTAATCTTCTTACTTCACACTGATCCCGGTTGCTGGCATCAAACATCACCATAGAAGGTGGTGGAACCGTGAGCTTGATAAAAGTATACATTCCGCGACGGTAAAGAGAATCACCATGATCCTGGATATAAGTCGCCAGCACCCCGCGACCGGAGGTGGCGCTTTCCCAAAGTCCCTGTGGCTGGTAAGGCTTGACACTCGGCCCTCCGATCGTTTTTACCAATAAACCGCTGCTGGATAAAACAAGGTCTCTGATAAATTCCGCCTGAAGCCTGTTTCTGGGGCCTCTTGACAGGTAGGTATTTTCCGGATCCTTGCTCAATTTTTCGGGAGGGATCCTTGCAGACTGCCGGTATGTTGCCGACATGACGATTTGTTTCACCAGACGTTTTATGTCCCAACCATGTTCCATAAAGTCTGCAGCAAGCCAATCGAGCAATGCCGGATGTGTTGGCAATTCACCCTGCATACCAAAGTCACCTGAGCTTTTTACAATGCCTTTGCCAAATATTTCCTGCCATATTTGATTGACAAAAACCCTTGCAGTCAATGGGTTGTTCCGGCTCACCGTCCATTTGGCCAGGCCAAGCCTGTTGCGCGGATATTGGGTCGTATCAAAATTCATCACCGCAGGTAACCCGCTTGGCTGTACTTCAACTCCCGGTGCATCATAACGGCCCCTGTTGAGCACATATGTTTTTCGCAATGTGTCACGTTCACCCATAACGGACACCAGTAAAGTTGCCGTATCCTTTTTACGAATGAATGATAAAATATCTTTTCTGTCATTGCTATCAATTTTTAAAATCGGCATTTTAGCGGGTTTCGATACGCTCACATCTCCTTCATATCCTATTTCTTTAGTGTTATTAAAGAAAGCCAGCAAGCTGTAATAATCTTTTTGCTTGAATGGATCATATTTGTGGTCATGACATTGAGCACATTCGATCGTTACTCCAAGTATCCCTTTCCCATACGTCTTTGTTTTATCGATGAGGTATTCTATTCGATATTCTTCAGGAACGACTCCTCCTTCTTCTGTGTACTTATGATTGCGAAAAAATGCGGTCGCCAGTATTTGCTCTTTCGTTGCATTGGGCAACATATCACCCGCAATCTGCCAGGTAATAAACTGATCGTAAGGTAAATTTTCATTGAATGCATGTATTACCCAATCACGCCAAGGCCACTGTGTCCGGATATTATCATCCTGGTAACCGTAGCTGTCTGCATAGCGTGCAACATCCAACCAATGCAGCGCCATCTTTTCGCCGTACTGTGGTGTTTGAAACAGCTCATCGACAATTTTTTCATAGGCATTTTCGCTGTTGTCTGCTAAAAATTTATCCATCATGTCGAGTGAAGGAGGTAAGCCGGTAATGTCAAGACTAACTCTTTTGAGCAAGCGTTCTTTATCAGCCTGTTGGTTGGGGGAGAGGCCTTCCCTTTCCATGCTGTGAAGAATAAAATAATCTATTTCATTTTTTGGCCAGGTTTTATCAGCCACTTCAGGAAGAGCCGTTTTTGCAGGAACAACAAATGCCCAATGCTTTTCATATTTTCCACCCTGGGCGATCCATTTCTCAAACAATTTTTTTTCATGATCATTCAGCATGCCCAGATGCGCGTCAGGCGGAGGCATTATATATGTCATGTCAGAAGAACTTATTCGCTTCCACAGTTCGGACTGCCCTGGTTTGCCCGGTACGATCGCATAAGCCCCCTTGGTTTCTTTAAGCGCTGCAAACGCACTATCGCCAATGTCTAACCGAAGATGGGCCTGACGTTTATTCGCGTCAGGTCCATGACATTTAAAACATTTATCAGAAAGAATCGGCCTGATATTGAAATTGTAACTGACCACATCGGGGAGTGAGTCAGCGGAGTCTTTTTTATCACCATGGAGGCACGATGCAACAAAAAATAATGCTCCCGCTATGATGAGTGCTATGGCAAATGTTTTGGCTCCCATTATTAAATATAAAAAAGGTTCAGTAGCAGTACCCCCAAGTTAGCAAATAAATCCTGTTGTTTTCGGAAACTTGTGCATATTATGCAGGAAGGGCGGGTGAATGATGCATGGTAATTGCCCAATCTCACACAATATTTGCTGCCAAACAAAAAAAAATTGCCGGCGAAAAAACAAACAGGTCTCTCAACAGATATATGGTTGGGTTCACTTTTTTTTAAATTGATCAGGCAACCGGTGATTATTTGCTTTTAAAATGTCTGTGTTTTATTAATTTGCATTCTATATCATACCAATGAATAACAGGTTCATCAAAAAGACAGCAATTATAACGGGCGCAGCCATGGGCATCGGAAAAGCGGTTGCCCGGCGCCTTGGCGAAGAGGGCGCCACGCTGGCATTGCTTGATATCAATGAACAGGAATTGAACAACACCATCGATGAATTTAAAAAAATCGGAATCGGGGCAAAGTGTTATGTGACGAATGTGAGCAGCGAAAGCGACGTAAAACAAACATTTTCTGCCATCGAAAAAGAATGGAAGCAGGTGGATATTCTGGTGCACGCTGCAGGCATTGTGGGTCCGTCCAGTACTAAAATTACCCATTATAGCGCCGAAGATTTTGATACCGTCTCTTCGGTGAACCTGAAAGGAACTTTTCTTGTGGCAAAATATACTTTGCTGTCGATGGAGAAAATAGGAAAGGGTCGCATTCTGCTCATTGCTTCCATTGCAGGAAAGGAAGGCAATCCGGGAATGGTAGGTTACTCAGCTACCAAGGCAGGCGTTATCGGGTTGGTAAAAGGCATTGCTAAAGAGTTTGCAACGACAAATATCAGCATTAACGGTCTTGCACCCGCAGTCATTCAAACGCCGATGAATCAGAACACTTCGCCTGAGCAATTAAAATATATGCTGGCAAAAATTCCCATGCAACGTATCGGCAATGTGGAGGAAGTAGCGGCCATGTCCTGTTTTATCGTCTCTGATGAAAACAGTTTTTCCACCGGGTTTATTTTTGACATCTCCGGAGGGAGGGCCACGTATTAGTAGCAAAAATGGCCATTTAAGACAGGAAATCAGTGTGCCCGGATACATCCTTTCCTATTTTTTAAGTGCGGTGATTAAAGATCGCACTGTCACCCGGTGGAGGCCGGCCTACTGTTCGGTCTGGCTATGTTGTTTAATCATATGCATGGAAAAATTAATTACTTTGCAAGAAACCCCCATTTAATTTTATGCAAAATTCTTCATCCACTTTTTTTGCCCCTCAGCTTTACATTAACGATTGTGCAGCTGCCATTGAATTTTATAAAAAGGCTTTCGGTGTAATGGAATTGAATCGTTGGAGTAATGATGACGGAAGTGTTCACGTTGCTGAGTTGTCCTGGGCCGGATGTCTTTTTCATATTCACGAGCCAACCGAGCATTCTGTCCGGCAAAATCAGAACAGCCCTGAAAACCTAGGCGGTATTACTACACTCTTGGGCGTTTTTGTTGACGATCCGCATGCAGTGGTTAAACGTGCTGTGGAAGCAGGTGCCCATGAAACAAGTCCGGTGACAGATTATGAGTATCATTACAGGCAGGGAACGGTAACCGATCCTTTCGGACATCAATGGTTGATTGAGAAAAAGATTTGAACGCCAGATTAATCCTGCGGAGACCTTAAACAATTCTACCCGGGAGAGACTAAAATTTATTCCGTGTTTGCAGGCGGTATCCAGATGATAACCGAACCATCATGCTGCAATTCATAATGAATGTCTTTTGGAACATGTATCGGGTGCAGTGTCAGCGATTGATCGCTGATATTATTATAACCACTTTTCTTCAAAACTTTTACAACCTGCGTCTTCACATTCTGCATGTCTTCATCGGGATCTGCGTTATAATAAATTTTAATGAAAATTGTTTTGTCTGTAAATGCAACAAGAAAATCCGTGATATTATCCGTTGTGGCATTCCTGGGAATGGTGCCATATTTTGACACAAAAGCCTTGCCGGCAATACTGCTGGTGTTTGCTTCAACTTTGGTATTGTCAGCAGCAGCAATTTTTGCTTTTTTAGCAGTTGGTGCGACATCATCGTCGCCATTATTTAGGATGGTACTATCTTTTGAAACTGATTTTTTCCTTGCCAGCTTAACCGGAGTTTTTATTTTGGTATTGTCAGGAACACTTTGAACAGCAGGCATTTTACTGGCAGAACTATCTCCCGCAGAACCTACGCTTTTCGAAGAGCCGTTTGCAGTGGCTAATCCGGATGAATCTCCAGCAGCTCCTTTTTTTCCACCCGCACCATTACCTGACGCCGCGCTGTCCTGCAATTGAATGGCTTTGGTGTCCGTGTCCCTGCAGGAAAACAGGAGAAAGCTTGCTGCCAAAAGCACTGGATAAAAAAGTCTCATGTTCATTGCCTTAATGATTTGCAGCATTAATATACTGCGTATTTGTCAAAAAAGAAGTAAACGCTTATTGTGCCATTTTATTTCAGAAAAACTTTTATGAAACCAAAAGGTTTCATATTTTTGTGAAACCAAAAGGTTGCATTTATGAAGCGAGACGTTTTCCGGGGGATTGCCGACCCCACAAGAAGAGCCATCCTGCACATGATTTCCACAGCGCCACTGAACATTAATTCCGTGTCGGAGCATTTTGAGGTTAGCCGTGCGGCCATTTACAAGCACATAAAAATCTTAACGGAATGCGGTTTGATCGTTGTCTCTCAAAAAGGCCGTGAACGTTACTGCGAGGCACAGTTGCAAAAATTGGAAGAAATATCAGACTGGGTTGAGCAATACCGGGAATTATGGAATAAGCGCCTGGATTTTTTGGAAACGTATTTACAAAGATTACAATCAAAAAAGAAAAGACATGACAAACGAAAAACAAATCGTTAGCCCGACGGCAAACCGGAGGTTAACCATTACCCGTCTGGTCAACGCACGGGTAGAACAGGTCTGGGAAGTTTGGACAAATCCCGATCACATCAAAAAATGATAGGGTCCGGACGGTTTCACGAATACCATCCTTACCACGGATGTAAAAAATTGAGGTCTTTGGGATTTTATCATGCAGCGTCCTGGAGGAACGGACTATAAAAACAAAAATATTTTTGTAGGGATGGTGAAACCGGAAAAAATAATGTACGATCACCTGAACGATACTAAACACCATACCACCATCTCTTTTCAGGAACAAGGCAATAAGACTTTGCTGACCATGACGATGACCTTTGAAACAACAGCAGGCTGGAAGCTTATCCTGCAATAAATGGAATAAATTCATCACCATCTAAATAATAATAACATGGAAACACTGCAACGAAAAGAAGTGAGGATCACGCGCATATTTAACGCATCACGGGAACTTGTTTTTAGTGCATGGACGGATCCAAAACATCTTGCCAAATGGTGGGGACCTGCCGGCTTTACAAATCCGGTTTGCGTGGCTGATGTAAGACCCGGTGGCAAAATTTATATTGAAATGACCGGTCCCGATGGGACGGTATATCCCATGAAAGGAATGTTCAAAGAAATCATTAAGCCGGAAAAAATAGTTTTTATCAGTGGTGCGTTGGATAAAAAAGGCAACAACATTTTTGAAGTGCTCAACACGGTGACTTTTGCGGATGAAAACGGAAAGACAAAATTAACCCTGCATGCGCTCGTCGAAAATATCAGCATGGAAGCAAGACCATATATCGACGGAATGGACCAGGGCTGGAATCAAAGTATTGACAGACTTGCTGCATTCCTGACCGGGGAGATGGTATAGTAGCTGGCCATTCCGATCGTTTCTTTGCGGACAATTGTTGGTTGCATTAGAAGACCCGCAATGTCCTGCTGTTGAATGACTGGTCAACAATCAGGTTGCATGGGCATTGAAAATATCGCATTTAATTGCGCTAATGTAAAAATGATCAGGCCAAGCTGCATGATTTAGTGCCTTACCTGTAACCACGCACCGATGTTTTATGAATATCCTGCAGCCGGGAGCCGGAATAACCCAACCTTTAATATATTTATCTTCAAAAAAGATGAGTGTTAACAAGAAAGGAAGGCGTCATTTTATCTCCACGACAAGTAAAGCGGCGTGCGCAGCCACCCTGTTAAGTCTCCCGGTAAACTGCCTTGGAAAAAACATTTCGATCATAAAAAAAGAATACAGGGTGCAGGACGTGATCGATATTATTTTGAAAGAAGTTCCCGGGGCACCTTTTACACAAACCGTTGATACGATCAAAAGCGGTAGCCTATCGAATAATGTTTCTGGAATTGTGACAACGATGTTTGCGACGGTAAGTGTAATTGAAGAAGCTGCCAAATGGAATGCCAATTTTATCATTGCGCATGAACCCACTTTTTATAATCATCAAGATGATGTCAATTTTGTTCCCGGAAACGAAGTAGTAAAACAAAAGCAGGCACTTTTGCAAAAACACAACATGACCGTGTGGCGATTTCATGACGGTTGGCATGCCTACAAACCTGATGGAATCCTTCACGGCGTTTTAAAAAAAATCAACTGGCTGCAATATGAGAAGCCCGAAAAACCGGTAATTACAATTCCCGCAATGAGTTTCCAGCAAGTTATTGAACTCTTGAAATCTTCCCTGGGCATTGAACATTTGCGCGTAATCGGAAATAGGCACCAACAGTGCGAACGGATCGCAATCATTCCCGGCGCTGCTGGCGGAGAAATGCAAATCGGTATTGTTGAAAAACAAAAGCCGGACGTCCTAATAGTTGGGGAATTGCGAGAGTGGGAAACGGCCGAATACATTCGCGACGGGCAATTGCTTGGGGCAAAAACCGCATTGATCGCGCTGGGGCATTCGCAAAGCGAAGAGCCGGGAATGGAATGGCTGGCTGACTGGCTGCGTCCAAGAGTTCCGGAACTAAAAATTATGCATATTGCATCAGGAAATTCATTTAGTTGGGCATAATTAAAAGAGGCTTGATAAATTTATGGATGATGAGCAGGGATTAATTGATCACACGAGGCATAAAAAATTTTACGGGCTGGATCACCTTCGGGCATTGGCCATTATACTGGTGTTGCTTTTTCATTACCAGATATTTGATCATCATACCCCATGGATTGAAAAAGCCGGGAAGTTCGGATGGACGGGTGTTGATTTATTTTTCGTGTTGAGTGGATATTTAATCGCATCGCAACTTTTTGCTGCCATGGCAAAAGGAAAACAGATTTCTTTTCCTGATTTTTTTATAAAAAGATTTTTCAGAATTATCCCCGCCTATCTTGTTGTCGTTGCCGTTTATTTTTGTATCCAACCTTTCCGTGAAAGAGAAGGTCTTTCGCCGCTCTGGCGGTTTCTCACCTTCACTCAAAATTTTCATCTCGACCTAAGGGTATACGGGACTTTTTCTCATTCATGGTCGCTCTGCATAGAAGAACAATTTTATCTTTTGCTTCCGCTGATATTGATCACCCTTGTTTATTTGAAAAAAACATCGCAAGGATATATTATCCTCATCGTTTTATTTCTCGCAGGTTTTGCTTGTCGGGTGTTTACCTGGTATCATTATCTTGTACCGCTGGAGGGAACCGATGATTATTGGATTGCGTGGAATGAACTCATTTATTATCCCACCTACAACAGGCTGGATGGGCTCCTGACAGGAGTTGCGATTGCTGCATTGTTTCAATTCAAACCAAAAATAAAGGCGTGGATCACCGATCGGGCTAATTGGTTTTTGTTAGCAGGTGTCGGGCTTTTATCCTGTTCATATTTTGTTTGCATTCACGAACACGATTTCATCGCGTCTGTTTTTGGATTTCCGTTGGTTTCCGTTTCGTACGGATTTATCGTTACTGCGGCGATCAGCCCGCATACCTTCCTGTATAGACTGCGCTCGAAAATCACCACAAACCTCGCCACTTTGTCCTACTCAATTTATCTGACCCACAAAGGAGTGATACATGTTGCTCAACAACTCCTCATGAAAACGGGAATTGCAGGAGAAAGCACCCTGATGTTTATTCTCTGTATAACTGTTGCAATTTTGGCAGCCTGGTTAATGAACCGCATCGTTGAAAAACCATTTTTAAAACTGCGTGAAGTCATTTTGAAGCGAAATCGTAACCAGGAAGTTAGTCACCATCCGTGACTGCCGGATAAAGCGCTATTTAACCACGGCAATGGCCATTCCGTCATAATCCTTGCTGCCAACGGTTGCGATAATCGTAGCCGTTACCTGGTTATTTTCAGATAACATTTTATTAAAACGCCGCGCGCCTTTTACATTCTCATCATTACTGGTTTCATCCAAAATTTTCCCTTCCCTGATTACATTGTCACAAATAATAAGTGTTCCGGGATGTGATAACGATAATGCATAGTTGAAATATTCAGTATAGGGAGGTTTATCAGCATCTATAAAAACCATATCAAATGGTTTTTCTTTTTCGGCGATCATGGTTTCCAGGATGGTGGATGCCTTTCCAATTTTTATTTCTACTCTATCGCTCAATCCCGCATTGTCAATATTTCTTTGAGCGACTTGCGCGTGGTGCCTATCCAATTCAAGGGAAATGAGTTTCCCGTTTTCCGCCAGGGCTCTTGCCATCCAGATCGTGCTGTAACCGCCCAGGGTTCCTAATTCCAGGATACGACTGGCTCGGCAAAGCGAAACCATCACCTGCAGAAACTTTCCCTGGTTTGCCGATACGCTGATTTGCGGAATACCGCCTTCGGTAATAGATTGGATGGTTTCCGCCAAACATGAATCTTCCGGTGCAAGCAAATCGTTAATATACTGATCAACTTGTTCAAATAATGTGTTATCCATAAAAAAAATTCAGAAGGACAAAATTAAGCAAATCGTGGTTTTCTGTATTTTTTTCTTTATAAGACTAACATCGATGAACAACCGAAGATACAATGTGGAATAATTTACACAATGCAAAAAAAAGCTAAATAATTATGGCACAGTAGTTGATTCAATGAATTTATTCCCTTCTCTAATTCGTGGCATATAGATACTCAGTGATTCATTTTTTAATTTTTTAAATATTGTTTTATGAAAGCCTCTGCATTTAGCATAGCGGTATTAATTGTTATCGGAGCATTGCTATTTTCATTTAGAAATATTCAAACAGGCTCAATAAAAGGAATTGTTTCACCTGCAGATGGAGCTGTGCGTGCGTGGGCTGAAACTTTATCAGATACATTGAAAGCTGATATCGTTAACGGGGCGTATGAAATAACAAACGTAAAACCGGGTGTGTACCGGGTTATTATTGAAGCGAAACCACCATACAGAAATGCCGCTAAAGAAAATGTAACCGTCGTTGACGGCCATGCTACCGATGCGGGTGAAATTAAATTGGAAAAATGAGTTATGGTTTGTTGGGAACGGAGATTCCAATATACAAAGCAGCATCAAAAGTGCTGCTTTTGTATTTTATCATGGCAGAAATTTATGGTTTAAAATTCCCTTTGAATTCTTTTTTGAATTCTAAAAAATCGGGTATGGAAACGTGCGCCACATAAGGGTTATCAGGATGGTGATATATATATTCCTGGTGATAATCTTCCGCCGGATAAAATTTGGTGAAAGGAACAACTTCAGTAACAATTTTATTGTTATACTTTTTTGAATCGGTTAATTTTTTTATTTCTTGTTCTATAATTTCTTTTTCTTTGGGAGTGCGGTAAAAGGCAATTGACCGATACTGCGTACCGGCATCATTACCCTGGCGATTTAATTGTGTTGGGTCCATGCTGGCAAAAAATGCCTGCACCAGCGTTTGATAAGAAATTCTGGTCGCATCGTAATATACCTGAACTGTTTCAGCATGACCGGTGGTGCCGGTACAGACTTTTTCATAATCAGGATGTGTATCGGTTCCTCCGGCATATCCGCTAACCGCATCACGTACGCCAACCAGGCTTTGAAAAACAATTTCAGCATGCCAGAAACACCCTTCGGAAAAATCAGCCACCGATTCAGTTTTTGATGGACTGCCTTTTATTCCCAACGGAATTTTTACATGAGAGGTTTGTGCACAGCCAAAAAGGGATATGCTGCAAAAAAAAGAAATGATAAATGTTTTCATCTTCATTATTTGGATTTTACAGGAGGTTTGCCCCCTTCCGGAACAAAAATCAATGCATCCGAATTCATGCAATAACGTTTACCTGTTGGCGCAGGTCCGTCATCAAAGACATGACCTAAATGGGATCCGCTTTTACTGTCAACAACTTCCCACCTTTCCATCCCATCGCTATTGTCCCTGACAAGACGAACGGCATCGGCATTGATGGGTGCAAAAAAACTTGGCCATCCTGTACCCGAATTAAATTTCGTTTCCGAACTAAAAACAGGTTGCAGGGAAGCTGCAGAGTAATAGGTTCCCTTTTCATAAAAATGATCGTACTTCCCCGAGAATGATCTTTCAGTTCCCTGTTGCCTCAAAATGTAATATTGAGCAGGACTCAATTTTTCTTTCCATTCAGCATCGGAAAATTTCATCGGATATACTGTTTTCTTATCGGCGATGGGCGGGTCAGGATACTGTTTGTTTTTTGATTGGGCGAAGGCAAAACTGCTACCTAATAAAAGAAAAGCAAAAACAAGACTTTTTTTCATAAAAAATAAATTGACTTAAGGTATAACAATCGATGTTGATAAAGGTTATTATCAAACAAAGTTATTGAGGACAACAATACTTACGGGCTTTTCTCAAAAAAAGTTTACTGTTTTACAAGTGGTGCCATAATTTCCCCACCTGGATAATTGGCCGTATGAATCATAACGAACACATATCCCGACGCAAGATCCTGGGCCTGGACGCTCGTAAACGTGGCTGTACCCGCCATAGTCTGGGTGGTCGCCGCAGGAAAACCCGTAATAGAGATTATAACAGGACCGTTATCATGGAAATGCATGGCAATGGGTGTGCTGCTGAGCGAATGCCAGCTAAATGAATAAGTCATCTGCAAAGTGGTCTTGTCAAAGACACCAGTATATGTTCCGGTGGCCGATGTTGTGGTAGAATCCATTTTCATGAAGGTGCCAACGTAGGTTACATTATTGCTGGGATTATTTCCACTGGTATTCGCGCTCCCTTTGCCGCAAGAAACCATGAATGGAAGAATAATGAAAATAGATAAAGCGATCAATAAACCGTTGCCGTTTTCGGTTTTGGTCAAAATAACTTTCATGCAAAATCATTTAATGGTGCAAAACTATGCCATTCATAACATACGTAAAATCACGGAAAAAGTTTCTATGATGCGGCCTTCCTCACCGCACCGAGGTGGAGTTCATCTCAACCATGCTTGGAAAGGGAGATGGCCAATCTGCTTATTAGGCTCATTAATGGTCCAAAGACCGCGCGGAAGGGATAACGCCTCGTCCATTTCAGCGCCTGTAATGATTCCTAAGAATCCAGGAAGATTCCGATTCAGGATGTAAATGAAGATTCCAGTCAGCTCTGCGCCTGCAGTGGAAAACAATGGTGCGCAGGCATCTCCGGCATGATCCCACTTTTTTAAGACGGGGTTTATGCGTAAAGGATTTAGCATTGACGGTTGATTTTCTTTTTAATATTTTTGATTTTTAGTCTAAACAATGAAACAGGAAATTGCTCAAATCGCATTGGTAGTAAATGATTATGATGAAGCGATTAAATTCTACACGGAAAAGCTACATTTTAACCTGCTGGAAGATACCGAGCTCTCAGCCACAAAAAGATGGGTTGTTTTATCGCCTCCTTCATCGAAGGGATGTAAATTGTTGCTGGCAAAAGCTGCAAATGAAAAGCAATCAACACGTATCGGCGATCAAACGGGCGGTCGCGTTTTTCTTTTTTTGCATACTGATGATTTTTGGAGAGATTATGCAAACATGCGGTCAAAAGGAGTATTGTTTGTGAGGGAACCCGTGGAAGAATCCTGGGGAACGGTGGCTGTTTTTGAAGATTTATACGGAAATCTTTGGGATTTCATCGAGCCAAAAAGAGGGTAACATCTGCGCCAGATGACTATGATTTTGTTAAATAAAATTTGCATACAATTAACTATCGTAGTTTGCTTTCTTTTCTATTTTTGCCGCTTATGAATAAACTAATACTGACTGCTGTAATCCCACTTCTTTTTTCGGCATGTGCGCATGCACAAGACAGTTCTTTTTTTAGTCTGCCGGTGGAGGTTCAGGACACGGTTCCGGTTGACAAATTGGCTGTAGGAATCGGCGGAGGCTATGAATACGGGGGCATCGGTGCCAACGTCATTTATTTCCTGACTAAAGGACTCGGGGTTTTTGCTGGCGCGGGCTATCCATTAACGGGTTTCGGTTACAACGCAGGGTTTAAATTAAGGATTGTTGTTGATCAGTCTTCGGCGACTTTTATGCCATACATAGTTGCCATGTACGGGTATAACGGCACGATCGTTATTCCCGAATTCCAGCAAAAAAATAAAACATTTTACGGTGCCACTGTTGGTGCGGGGATCGATTACAGACCTGGAAACTCAAGATTCGGATACCTTTCTGCTTCTGTGTATATTCCCTTCAGGGACATTACCATGAAAGAATATGCCGAATACCTGAATTATACCTACGGGATTACCTACAGCACCGGAAGGATTTTTCCGCTCAGCGCTTCGATTGGATATAAATTTATTCTGCAGCGTCATAAAATTTCTCCGCCTGCCCCCATCCAGCTCCCGTAAATTTATTCCCAACCACTGCGATTTTTCGACTTTTGTATCTTTACACGATAGCTCAATCTTTCTCTATGCCCAACAACGAAAAATTAATCAACCGGATCAGGGAAGCTTTCGCTGGGTTAAAAAAAGTGGAAGAAAAGAAAATGTTTCGCGGCATTTGTTTCATGGTGAAAAATAAAATGTGCGTTTGTGTTGGCGGAGACGAAATGATGTGCAGGATCA
>DATGFZ010000136.1:0-9776 GCA_035308805.1 Puia sp.
GAAATAATGTGTGGGCGTATTGTCCAGGTAATAATACAATTCCTTGACGTCTTCACCATGGTTTCCCAATGTGTTCCCCAATCCAAACAATCTTTCTTTTAATATGGAATCCCTGCCGTTCCATAAAGAGATGCCAAAACATAAATTCTGAAAAAAATCGGATATGCCGGCCAGCCCGTCTTCACCCCATTGATAAGCGCGGCAATGAGCATTTTCAAAAGGAAAATAATTCCAGGCATCGCTGTTCGTGCTGTAATCTTCCCTGACCGTTCCCCATTGACGTTCACTTAAATAGGGTCCCCATTGTTCAAGCGGAACTTTTTTTGCTGAGTTTACTGTTAAGCGCTGATGTTCTGCTGTCATAAAATATTGGTTAACATGTTACACTAAAAATTGTGCACAGATTAAATAGTAACCAGGAAATTATATATGGAAGCGTCGTTAGGATGTTTTGTCGCTCAGTACGCGACGGTGGCATTAGCCATATAAAATTAAGATTTGTTTTTATTTACTGCGTTTTTTTCTTGGGTTGAGAAAAGGATTAAATGTAGTAATGACGTTTAAAAAACCAGACCAAGGGCAATGCAGATAAAAACGATTACCGGGGAGGGAAGCCTTGAAAAATAAAGCAGCGCCCAAACACCGACTATTACTGCAAAATTTAAGGTGATCGTTTTAGGATCAATCATGGAAACGTCTTTCAGCATATAAAATGTGGAAGCAATGATAATGCCTACGACAACTGCGTTAATTCCCTCCAGCGCCCTGTATACAACAACATATTTTTTTAGATTATGCCAGATGGGGAAAAAGAATAGCACCAGCAGGGCGCTGGGAAGAAAAACAGCAACGGAGGCAATGATGCATCCGAACAATTGCATGGTCGGTCCTTTGTCTTTCAATGCGATTCCGCCCATAAAAGAAGAGATTGAAAAAACAGGACCGGGAATAGCCCTGACTATGCCCCAGCCGGTATAAAAATCCTCTTTATCGATCCTGATTACATTGGGCTGATTTCTTCTTGCCGGCGATTCGGGGCGGATGACAAACTGCTCATACATCATCGGCATCATCACCTGGCTTCCGCCAAAAACCAAACTTCCAAAACGATATGTATTTTCAAAAAGATTTAGCGGTTTTCGATTGGGCAGATTATTTTTTCGCGCCCACTCACTGCTTACCCCCGCGATTAAAAAAATGGCTGCAAACAGCCAGATATTGGTCCATTTTATTTTTTGCGGCGGTTCTTCTTTTTGCGGAATGCGTTTGCTGCTGAGGGTGGTAACAAAACCACCCAAAACAATCAGGATCGGAAATATCCATGGCGTTTTAAAAAGTATATACGTTGCTATGGCGCCCACAAACATGATGACGGTAGTGATTGTATTGTGGACGGAAATCCTGAATGTCTTGAACGCTGCATAGGCTAGAAACCCAACCGTCATCGGCTGAATAAATTTAAATGCCCCCTCCTGCAAAGACTGAGACGAGGTATATTTAATCAGAAATGAAAAAAGCCCCATTAAAAAACATGCCGGCAATATCCAAATAATCAGTGTCAGTGAGGCAAGGATGACTCCGCCTCTTTTGTAACCGATCAAGGTCAGTATCTGCGTAGAAGAAGCGCCGGGGAGCAGCTGGCAAAACGCATTGTACTCAATCAATTCCTGTTCGGTCACATCGCGACGCCGGTGGACAAAGGTTTTCATCATCATCCCAAAATGTCCCTGCGGTCCGCCAAACGCAGTGATGCTGTGCAGGAAAACAGCTTTCAAAAAAGGTATATGGCGTAGCAAAACCATAGGAGAAATAAATTCTTATGATGGGGTTAAAAGTACAATTTACCAATTGTTGAAAAAATAATAAAAAGCAATCGGTGATTTAATTATTTCCTGTTTTTCCCACCTTTAATTACCCGCTGCGCTATTTTTTGTAATAATGCCCTTTTTCTATTTCTTCCTGAACTTTTTCGGGAACAAGATAACGGATGGATTGTGCGTTTTTTATGTTCTTACGGATATGCGTAGCCGAAATTTCAAGAAGCGGCGCATGCACGTGCGTTACGGAAGCGTCCGGAAAACTTTGCGTGATTTCGTGACCGGGTCTTTTATAGATATAGAGGGGATAGTTCTTTAGTATATATTCATAATTCTTCCATCGCGTTATATTTTGAAAACTGTCGCTGCCCATGATAACCGAAAATTGATGTTCAGGATGTTTTTCAGCCAGGTAGGCCAAGGTATTGGAGGTATAGGAGGGTTTCGGCAAACCGAACTCAATGTCCGAGGCGCGCAGATTTTTTTCTCCTTCAATGGCAATTTTTATCAGGTAAAGCCGCTGATATTCATTTAGCATCCCGGTTGTGGGTTTTAGTGGATTTTGAGGTGAGACCACGAACCAGATCTGCTCGATATTGGTGTGTTGAACAAGGTGGCTGGCGATGATAAGATGTCCGTGATGGATGGGGTTGAAGGAGCCAAAATATAAGCCTATTTTCATTTTGTATTGATAATCATTGTTTTATAAACAGATTTCTTCTACAAATATATTTCTTGCTTCATCAACCCTCAGGCTTAAGTTGTATCCGGCAATGGTAATGGAGATGGGATCACCCAAGGGAGCAATTTTTTCAACCTTGATAATTTCCCCCGGAACGCAGCCCATTTCCATTAGCTTCAAAAAAATTTCATCCTTTTCAAAAGAATGGATTCTAACAACAGCACCCGCAGATAATTCAGACAATCGTTTCATTAATAAATGGATAAACAAAATTAGTTTTACAAAAAGCATTCATCTTACGATTTTAGAAAAATGGACAATGACTCATTGAAAAAAATTCATTTTCATTTTACCTTTCAACAGTTCACGCTGAGGAACCGAAGGGAATTGAAATATTATATAGAATATATCTTTAGGAGGGAAAAGCATTCCTTACAAGAATTGAATTTTATATTTTGTAATGCTAAAGAAATCAAGACGCTCAACAAAAGGTTTCTTGGCCATGATTATACCACAGACATCCTGACTTTTAATTTTTCAAAAAAAGCAGCCGCAATCGCTGCGGATATATTCATCAGTCAGGAACAGGTCAAATTGAACGCAAAAGAATTCCACACCTCTTTCAAAAAGGAAATTCACCGGGTGATCTTCCACGGGGTCTTACATCTCTGCGGGTATAAAGACAAGACTTCAAAAGAAAAGTTATCCATGCAATCAAAAGAAGATTATTATCTCGCTAAATATTTTTCATCCTGATGTTCCACATGGAACATTTTCCTTTGTTTCACGTGAAACAGTTTATTTCCTTTGGTTCTCTCTAAATTTGCACAATGTTCCCAGAATACGATGTCATTGTAGTTGGAGCAGGACATGCCGGATGTGAAGCAGCAGCGGCTGCTGCCAATCTTGGTTCAAGAGTCCTGCTCGTAACGATGAATTTGCAAACCATCGCGCAAATGAGTTGTAACCCCGCCATGGGTGGTATAGCCAAAGGACAAATAATTAGAGAAATTGACGCACTTGGCGGCTATTCGGGAATAGTCTCTGATTCCAGCATGATTCAATTCAGGATGCTAAACCTTTCCAAGGGTCCTGCCATGTGGAGTCCAAGATCACAAAACGATCGGACGCTGTTCAGCCTGAAATGGCGCGAATTATTGGAAAAAATACCTAATCTCGATTTTTACCAGGATACGGTACAGTCTATCGTGGTCGAAGACGAACGGGTGCTGGGCGTCATTACCGGGCTGGGAAATGAAATACGATCAAAAGCAGTCGTACTTACAAGCGGAACCTTTTTAAATGGAATCATTCACATCGGCGAAAAAAAACTTGGCGGCGGAAGAATTGCCGAAAAATCAGCCACAGGGATCACCGAGCAACTCGTGTCGCTTGGATTTGAAAGCAGCCGTCTAAAAACAGGAACGCCGCCACGAATTGATGGAAGAAGCATTGATTACAGCAACCTGGAAGAACAAAAAGGAGATGAAGAGATTACAGGATTTTCATTTCTTAATACCGAAAAACCTAAAAAACAGTTAAGCTGCTGGATTACCTATACAAACAGCAAGGTTCATGAGATTCTTAAAAAAGGATTTGACAGAAGTCCTATGTTTACCGGCAAAATTGAAGGAGTGGGGCCAAGGTATTGTCCCAGTGTTGAAGATAAGGTAAACAGGTTCGCACAAAGAGAGCGGCACCAGCTCTTTATTGAGCCGGAAGGGTGGAATACGGTAGAAATATACCTGAATGGGTTTTCGACTTCTTTGCCCGAAGAAATTCAATACGAAGCAATTCGTAGTATTGTAGGTTTAGAGCATGCCCGCTTTTTCAGACCGGGTTATGCCATTGAATACGATTTTTTCCCACCAACTCAGCTTCGGCAGTCTTTAGAAACAAAACTGATTGATAACCTGTTCTTTGCGGGGCAAATTAACGGAACAACGGGCTATGAAGAAGCGGCCTGCCAGGGAATAATGGCGGGCATAAATGCCCATCAAAAAATAAACGATCTCCAGGCTTTTATTCTGCAAAGAGACGAAGCTTACATCGGTGTTTTAATTGATGATTTGATCAACAAAGGAACGGATGAGCCTTATAGAATGTTTACCTCCAGAGCCGAATTCAGAACCCTGCTCAGACAAGATAATGCGGATATGCGCTTAACCGAATTAAGCCATAATCTCGGCCTCGCTTCGAAACAAAGAATGGATAAATTATCCAAAAAACGTCAAAATGTTGATGAAATCAAGGCTTTTCTAGCCAATTTGACCATAAATCCGGAAGAATCGCTGGAATATCTTACTGCAGCAAATTCTTCACCGATGCTCTTTAAACAAAAAGCATCCCAGCTTTTACTTCGTCCGTCCATAAATCTTCTTTCCCTGAAAAAACACATTCCCGCCCTCCAGGATTTCCTGAATGGATTTGACAAAGAAACCATTGAACAGGCCGAAATCCAGGTTAAATATGAAGCATATATAGAAAAAGAAAAGCAACTCGCTGAAAGAATCAGCCAGCTGGAAAATCTTTCGATCCCGGATAATTTCAATTATGACCGCCTTTCTTCTCTTTCGGCAGAAGCCCTTCAAAAATTTAAAAAGATTAAGCCTGTTACCCTGGGACAGGCGAGCAGAATCAGCGGAGTCAACCCAAGTGACGTCCAGATTCTTATGGTTTACATGGGAAGATAATGTTTAAAATTACAACCCGTACCGTGCACTAATTTCCAGCATGCGTTCGATTGGTTTTCTCGAAGCAACCAACAATTCTTTTTCCATTATTATTTCAGGTAATTCATAGGCCAAAGAAATATATAATTTTTCGAGTGTATTTAATTTCATGTGCGGACAATCGTTACAGGCACAATTATTATTCGGAGGCGCAGGAATAAAAATCTTATCCGGAGAATTTTTTTGCATTTGATGCAAGATTCCTGTTTCTGTCACAACAATATATGCGTTGGAATGATCTGTTTCGGTAAATTTTAGCAATCCTGTCGTAGACCCGATATAATCCGCCAGGCGCAAAACGGCTTCTTCACATTCGGGATGAGCAATAATTTTTGCGTGCGGATTCCTGATCTTCATTTTGGTAATTTTTTCCAAACTGAAAATTTCGTGAACCATACAGGCACCATTCCACAGGACCATATCGCGTCCGGTTTTTCTAATTAAATAGGCACCAAGGTTTTTATCGGGAGCGAAAATGATTTTCTGATCTCTGGGCAAACTCTCAATAATCTTTTGTGCGTTACTTGATGTACAGATAATATCACTCAGGCCTTTTATTGCTGCAGAACAATTGATGTAAGAGATAACAATATGTCCAGGATATTTTTCTGTGAACCTTTTGAAAGGTCCTGCGGGAGCGGAATCAGCAAGAGAACAACCTGCATGCAAATCGGGCAAAACAACTTTTTTATCGGGATTTAAGATTTTCGCCGTTTCTGCCATGAAATGAACACCGGCAAAGGCAATCAGGTCTGCCTTTGTTTTTGCTGCCTGCTGAGCCAGGCCAAGACTATCTCCAACGAAATCAGCAACATCCTGTATATCCGGCTCCTGGTAATAATGCGCAAGGATAACGGCATTTTTTTCCTTTTTCATCCTCTCGATTTCTTTAAACAGATCCAAATCGGGATCAATCTCTATATCCAGAAAACCTTTCCGGATCAAATTTTCTTTTTCAAGCATGTTGATATCATTCATAATAACTATACAGAATCCTTTTTATAAAATTACTTATTACTATTAAGAGAAAGAATAGGGGATAATTAACGGCATAAAAATAATTCTTAATGGTAAATGCTGTTTATTAACATGCTGGGGCAGGTTATTCCATAAAAACAAATTGCTGGAATAAAAGGTTGATTGCTTTTTTTGCCTTTTTATCAACATAGACATTTTAATGTGGATATGGCAAAAGGTGGAGAAATATAAAATTTTTTTTGTGCATCGGAGGATGAATAAAATTGGCTTTGTTAGCCAATGGCTCTTCAGATCCGGGAAAAACAAATCTTGTATCCAAACTTTCAACAGCAAAAATGAAGGAAAACCGCGTTTATTAACCCGTTTGTGCAGTTATCAAGCCAGACTCTTAATTGATGTTTCACGGAAAAATTCTTTTCAAATGAATTCTTGAAAAAAATATAGTTAGTCACAGGCAAAATCCTTTGTTAATGCAAGTTGCAGCCGGTATTCCACAGTTTGTTCATAATTTTTTTTAGCCTATTTTTGCCGTCCGTTTTAAAACGGAATATAATTGTTATGTCAATAATTCAAAAAATTCGCGATAAGGCCGCATGGCTGGTCTTTGGTTTGATTGCAGTTAGTCTTGCCGGGTTCATTTTAATGGACGCGGGAAAATCAAGGTTTTTTGGAGGTGGCGGCGGTCAGCAAACCACTGTGGGTACGGTGAACGGAGTGGATTTGGATTACGTAAAATTTGAAAAACAGGTTCAGGGTGCCGAACAACAGCAACAAGCGCAAATGCAGGGGCAGCCATTAAATGAAATGCAGCAGCAGAATGTAAAAGAAGGCGTCTGGAATCAATTTGTGGAAGAGGCAACGATGGATGAAATTTATGCGAAGCTTGGACTGGATGTGAGCGATAAAGAATTAAACGATATGCTTGTCGGTCAGAATGCTATTCCGGACATCAAACGCTCTTTTACCGATCCCAAAACAGGGATATTTGATGCGCAGGCGGCCGCATCTACCATCAATCAACTGCGGACGCTGTATAAAAGCAACAACAAAACAGCAAAAGGATACGACCAGGCTAAATCTTTCTTTGAAGAATCTGTTCCGCAGATAATCCGGTTCAGGCTTAAAGAAAAATATCTCTCCTTATTAGCCAACAGCGTTTATACACCCAAATGGATGGCAGAGAAAATGCTTTCGGATGCAAGCCAGATGTCGTCTATTTCTTATGTTCTTGAACCATATTTAAAAATTGCTGACAGCACCATTAAGATCAGCGATGATGAAATAAATGATTACGTAAAAAAACACAAGGATCAATATAAACAGGAACAATCAAGAAGTATTGCTTATGTGGCATTTAGTGCGGCCCCGACGTCTGCCGATAGTGCGGCACTGCGTCAGCAATTGGCAAACCTCAAGAGTGAATTTGCTGCTACGGCGGATGTTCAGTCTTTTTTAGCCAGGAATGAAGCATCTGATTATGCAGATACCTATACTCCCAAAGCCAGGATAACCGGAATATATAAAGACTCATTGATCAGCTTGCCAAAGGGCGCGGTTTTCGGACCATATCTGGAAGCGGGAAATTATACCCTCGCAAAAAAAATTGACGAAAGGAGTATTCCGGACAGCATCAAGTGCAGGCATATTTTAATAAAGATCGCAGATCAGAGTAAGGGCCAAATTCGCGACGACAGCACGGCAAAAAAACTGATTGACAGTATTGCCGATGCAATCAAACACGGGGCTGATTTTAATCAGCTTGTTCTTAAATACAGCGATGATGACGGAAGCAAAAACAACAAAGGAGAATATGAATTTTCATCCTCCTCTTCCCTGGTAAAACCATTTTATGAAACGGTATTTTATGAACCCGTCGGGACAAAAAAAATCGTGAAAGCAGAAAGCGACCAATATATTGGATACCATTATATTGAGGTATTGAGCCAAAAAAACTTTGGACCGGCTTATAAAATAGCCTACCTATCTAAAAAGATTGTTGCGAGTTCGGAAACAGAACAAAACGCATCCGGTCTGGCCAATCAATTTGCTGGCGAAAGCCGCAATGCGCAAGCCTTTGATGACAATGTGAAGAAAGAAAATCTGCAAAAGCTGATCTCTCCGGATGTTTCGCCGACAGCCGTTCTTGTTCCGGGACTCGGTCCGAGCCGCGAGCTGGTGAAATGGATTTTTGATGACAAGACCTCGGTCGGAGATATTTCGGCACCCACTCTGGTAAGCAGTAAATATGTGGTGGCGATGGAAACCGAAATAAATAATGAAGGAACAATGAATGTTGCCAAAGCAAGACCAATAGTAGAACCCATTTTGAGAAATCAGAAAAAAGCAGAGCAGATTAAAAATAAGATAGGAAATCCCTCCTCGCTGGATGCGGTGGCTTCCGCAGCCGGCCTGCCGGTTTCTAAAACCGATAGCGTGAGCTTTGCTTCCTTATACATTCCAAATGCTGGCAGAGAGCCGCTGGTTGTAGGAGCTTGTTTTGATAAACAACTTGCCGGTAAACCGGTTTCGGAAGGAATTACAGGAAACCAGGGTGTTTTTTATATAAAAGTTGGAAGCGTAAGTGCAAAAGCAAATGCAGGTGATGTTGAACAAATCCGGTTTAACCAAATGCAGCAACAGCGCTCCATGATTAATTATCGCGCAATAGAGGTTTTGAAAAAGAATGTATCGATAAAAGATTATCGTTCAAAGATCTTATAAAAAAAGTGAACGAGTGTTATCAGGCGGGATCTTTCCCGCCTTTTTTATTTTCAATCTTCTGCAAAATAAACCATCTCTGCATAATTTTGTAGTAATAAGAAACAATCTGATGGCTGATGAAATCGTAAATAAAATTGCGTTAAGCGGGATTGTAACCATTGACCTGGAAGATTTTTATCCAAAGGAAGAGATTGCCCTGTTTGATCTAAAGCCATATTTATTCAAAGAATTGATGCTGAAAGAAAAAGATTTTCGAGAAGCGTTACAAAAAACCGATTGGCTGAAATATAAAAACAAAATTGTAGCACTGGTCTGTTCTGTTGATGCAATCATACCGGCTTGGGCCTATATGCTTGTCACCACCCACCTTCAGCCTTTCGCAAAAGACATCGTTATCGGGGAAGAAAAGGAAGCCGTCAAACAAAATATTTTGAAAAGCATACATGAAATAAACAGTGACGACTACAACGGAAAACGATTGATAATAAAAGGTTGCGGAGAGACACCCATTGATGCGGCGGCTTATCTGGAGATCACAAAAAAGCTTTTACCGGTTGCCAAAAGTATCATGTATGGTGAGGCCTGCAGCAATGTTCCCGTTTATAAAAAGAAATAATATTGATCCAAGCTGTCATACAACAAGCCAATCTAAGGGATGCAGAAGAACTTTCAGGTCTTTTTGATCTTTACAGAATCTTTTATATGCAGAACACCGATATTGAAACAGCGAAAAAATTTTTACAGGAAAGAATTCAAAAAGAAGAATCCGTGATTTTTATTGCAAGGGTGCAGGGTAAAATCGTAGGATTCACCCAGCTATATCCTTTGTTTTCCAGCCTGCGTATG
>DATGFZ010000137.1:0-3253 GCA_035308805.1 Puia sp.
CATGGCATCATTAAAAATAATTCCACCTTCACTTTCTTTATTATAAAAATTATCACACTTATACATAATATCTGCACTGGCACTTAGTACTGAAAATCCATGCGCAAATCCCCGCGGAATAAGCAATTGCTTTTTATTATCCGAAGAGAGTTCGATACTGAATGACCGGCCATATTGGGGAGAGCCTTTGCGTAAATCAACAACAACGTCTAAAATTTTCCCCTGTAAAGTCCTCACCAATTTTGCCTGTGCATAAGGATTAACCTGATAATGCAAGCCTCGGATTACCCCATATTTTGAATGCGATTGATTATCCTGGACAAATTTTGCATGAATCTTTTCGTGCTGAAACATTTTTTCGTTATAAGATTCAAAAAAAAATCCACGCTCATCTTCGAATGCCAGCGGTTCGAAAATCAATAAACCGGGAAATTCTGTTTTGGTAAAGGCCATCGGTTATAAAATGAGTTTAAGTAAATTATTTTAAGTTTTCTCTGAATTTCAATTTAATACCTGCCGATATGTTTATTAAGATAAAAAGGATCCGAGACATACACCCGAAAAATGACGTGCTGATTTGGGAGATAGGATTGCTTAAACTTGTAGGCTCCCGCGGCTCCGGCATTCCAGTAGTATTCGACCCTTACCAACAGCAACCATTTTCTCCCTAACCCCAACAACCTCCTGATTGCCGCTCACCAGCTTACAGTGTGCTTCATCTCTTGGCGTACTGCTGGTTATAATATTTCTGGTAATCTCCACTCGTGACATGCTGCACCCATTCCTGGTTTTGCAAGTACCAGTCAACTGTTTTTTCCAAACCTTCTTCAAACTGCAGGGAAGGTTTCCATCCCAGTTCTCTATTCAGCTTTGTCGCATCGATCGCATAACGAAGATCATGACCGGGTCGGTCTGTTACATAATTTATTAATTTTGCAGATTCGCCATATTGACGCCCCAGTTTCTTGTCCATCATGTTACACAACAAATTTACGATATCAATATTTTTCCATTCGTTGAAACCACCAATATTGTATTTATCGCCAACTTTTCCCTTGTGGAAAATGGTGTCTATCGCGATGGCGTGATCATCAACCCATAACCAGTCCCGTACATTTTCGCCTTTGCCATACACTGGTAATGGTTTGTAGTTGATGATATTGTTTATCATCAACGGAATTAGTTTTTCGGGAAAATGATGGGATCCGTAATTATTTGAACAATTGGACAGGACGACCGGTAATCCGTAGGTATGATGGTAGGCCATTACAAAATGATCAGACGAAGCCTTGGAGGCAGAATAAGGCGACCGGGGATCATACGCAGTTTCTTCTGTGAAAAAACCTTCAGCACCCAACGAACCATATACTTCATCTGTAGAAATATGATAGAATAATTTCCCCGCAAAATTATTCTTCCAAAACTTCAAACAGATATTTAATAGAGATGCTGTGCCGAGAACATTTGTTTTTACAAATGCAAGCGGGTCAAGAATGGAACGATCCACATGACTTTCAGCGGCCAAATGAATCACATCATCAAAACGATATTTTTCGAACAAAGAAGTAATCGACTTTTCGTCGGTGATGTCTGCCTTTTCAAATTTATAATTGGCAGCCAATTCAACGTCGCGGAGATTTTCAAGATTGCCCGCATAGGTCAATGCATCGGCATTCACCATAAAATATTGCGGGTATTTGTTTACAAATAGCCTCAAAACATGCGAGCCGATAAATCCCGCTCCGCCTGTTATCATTATTTTTTTTGCAAAATCTGTCATTATAAGCTCCAGTATTTTCTATTTGATATCTTGTTTTTATATATGCCTTTCAAGTCCGCGATCAAAGCCTGGGGTTTTGTTATGGCTGCAAAATAATCATTATTCAACTCCCGGTATTGATCATGTGGTACGGTAATGACGACCGCATCGTAATCTTTAGCATTATTTTTTGTTAAACGCAATCCATATTGTTCCAGCACGTCTGATTCCTCCGCATATGGATCTTCCACATCAACTTTAATATGGAAAGCCAATAATTCTTTTACCGTGTCTACAATTTTTGAATTGCGGATATCACTTACGTTTTCTTTGAACGTGACTCCTTTTATCAACACTTTCGGATCACTGCTGGTGCGCAATACATGGGTGATAATTTTTCTCGCTACATATTTTGCCATGTCGTCATTAATAAAACGCGAAGAGGAAATGACACGCGATTCAAAACCTAATGACGCCGCTTTGTGCGTGAGATAATACGGATCGACGCCGATGCAATGACCGCCGACCAAACCCGGCTGAAATTTCAAAAAGTTCCATTTCGTTCCCGCGGCTTCAAGTACGTCAAAGGTATTGATCCCCATCCGGTCAAAGATCAGAGACAATTCATTCATCAAAGAAATATTCAGATCACGCTGCGTGTTCTCAATGATCTTACTTGCTTCAGCTACCTTTATTGACGGTGCTTTATGAACACCGGCATCAACGACTATTTCATAAATTTTAGCAATTTGATCCAGTGATTCCCCGTCAGAGCCTGAAACAACTTTTACAACAGTTCGTACAGTATTTTTTTTATCACCGGGATTAATGCGCTCGGGAGAATAGCCCAATTTAAAATCTATGCCTGATCTTAATCCCGAAATTTTTTCGAGCACCGGAGCACAGTCTTCTTCCGTGCAACCAGGATAAGTTGTTGATTCATAAACGACATAATCTCCTTTTTTCAAAATATTTCCAATCGTTTCTGATGCACTGATTAAAGGACGAAGATCGGGCGTATTGTGTTTATCAATGGGTGTGGGAACCGCTACAATAAAAAAATGCGCCTCTTTAAGCGCCTCCTTATCATTCGTAAAAAAAATATCCTTGCCCCTAAATGCTGATGTATCAAGTTCCTTATTAGGATCAATATTTTTTTGCATCATTTCAATGCGTTTTATATTGATATCAAAACCAATTACCGAAACTTTTTTTGCAAACTCCAGAGCAATGGGCAAACCGACATATCCCAACCCGATGACCGCCAGTTTTTTTTTCTTATCGATAAGCTCATTGTACATTTTCAATGCATATTTGAATTCAACATTCAATAACCAACGATCTCCGTGCAGCATTAAAGGAAGAAACCGGTATTAAAACATAACTTTCCCCACCCGGTCATTGAACGTTGGAGATCGAATGCCGGATGTTTATCGTTCTTGATTTCCTTATTTTCTGCTTTCAAATTCCTTCGGCAGTTTATGCCATTCATCC
>DATGFZ010000138.1:0-8191 GCA_035308805.1 Puia sp.
TACTGCCATCAGGGTTTATAAAAAGCTGCGTTGCGTCAGTCAGAGAGAAGTTAGAATAATCTTCTTCAAGCTGTGTGTATTCAAATTTTCTGCTGAGATTATTCATAGACAATCTGTAAGAAAAATTAAGCCATTTTGTGGGCTTCAAATTTAACTGCGCATTACCCGTGATGTTATTATCTGTAGTTAAATTTCTTTGCGTCGCGGAAATCATATAAGGATTATAGAAATAATCATTAAAATATCCGTCCATCGTTGCAAATTTATAGGTTTGCCAATTTTTCAAAGAAGCCAGGGGTACTTCTGCCGGAGCAGCCATCACATCATCATAAATAGCCCCTGTCTGTCCTGTGTTGGCATATTTATACGTATAGGACAGAGAAAAATTGGCTGAAAAAATGCCGTAGGTCTTAGAACCGCCTACACGAAACGCATCTCTTCTTCCATTATCATTCGGCATTACGTTCTTGCTATTAATATCCTGCGCGCTTAAAAAGAAACGACTCGTTTCATCACCTGCACTATAGGAAAAATTGTTTTGCGTGGTTACGGCCTTATTAAAGAAATCTTTTTTCTGGTTTTTTACAGCTGAATAAGGAACCTTTAATACACTACCATCTTCCAGTATACGTCCCAAGGGAACGACAGTCCCATTAAATAAAGGACCATAGCTTTGGTTTTCTATTGGAATATAGCTGGTAAGGTTATTTTGATCAAACACATATCTTTCTCCACCATTGCTGCCATATAAATTCTGGTAAGAAGGCAGGTAAGCAACTTCCTCGAGTTGTCCGCTGGTTGAAAGCGAAACTACTGGTCTTGCTCTTGTTCCATGTTTAGTGGTGACGATCAAAACACCGTTTGAAGCATCTGATCCATAGACCGCAGAAGCACTCGATCCTTTCAAAACGGTAATATCCTGAATATCGTCAGGATTTAATGTGTTAATGTCATTGTAGAAGATAGCACCGTCAACAACAATCAATGGCTGGTTATTACCAGTCAATGACCTGTTGCCACGTAGTGTAATACGCGTTGGAGCAAATAAACCATTATTAACAGTCTGAATTTCCAGACCGGAAACTTTACCGGTCAAGCCATTGGCAACACTGATCGGCTTAGCCTGTTCCAAATCCTTGCCCCCCACTTTTTGAGTTGAATAACCCAACTCTTTTGCCTGACGCTGAATACCCAAAGCAGTAACCACCACTTCAGTTAAATTGGATTCCTTACGGGCAACTACAATTGGGATCAAAGTTTCTTCGCCAACTGTATATTCTTTTGTTGTAACTCCTGTACCCGTAACAACCAAGACATCGCCCGGCTTCGCTTTCAATGCGAAGGCGCCATCTGCATCAGCAGATACGCCAACTTTTGTTCCTTTAATTCGCACGGTGGCAAACGGAACGGGTTGATTTTGTTGGTCAATAATTCTTCCGGAAACGCTTTTAATTTGCGAAAATGCTGTAGAATAGACTAATACCAGCACTGCAAACAGTGATAGAAATTTTCTCATGTGACTGTGAGTTTGGTTTTTTAGAAGTCGTAAATATAGGAACTTTTAATTTTCTTCAAAAAAAATGTTAAAAATTAGTCCCTTTTCGTGAGTAGACACCTTTTATTCATAAAAAGCTGCAATCATTCTAAAAAAATTATCCCCTGTCAAGTGTTGGCGTTTTGTGCAGGTTTTTTTGTTTTCCTTTTGTCCGTCCAACCCAGATCCGAATGGGTTGGGTACACCGTAATCGTTTTGTCCGGATTTCGATATTTATTTTATCGCATTGGCAAAAAAATGGTTTTACCAGCTTACCGTTCAGATCGATAGGTTAAGCCAAAAGCCAGGAACTTCGCCTTTTAAGCATCCGGTTTTCAATTTGTTAAGAATATTTTACCATGCATCCGCTCTTTTCATGCATATAATCCTTTACTAATATCACGAGAAGTAGGAATGCGCGGGGGGATTATGCTGAAGTTTGTTATTTCCGGCAATACGGACTTAGTCCGGCAAATTTATTATTTACTTGACTGTGGATTCAAATGGAAGGAATGACGGCGCTATTAGTGATTTTTGGCATCTCAGTTTGTCATCTGTGACAAGAATTTGCATACATCGTGAGAACGTTTCCATGAACATGGATACAATCCGGATTCGTTATAAGAGATGGTTGTCTTGGCAAAATTTTCTGGTCTTTTCGGCTTTGCAAAAACCCCGACCGATGATTCGTGGCGACGCTTTGTATTACAATTTGTTGCTGGGTTTTCATTTTTTGGCCGAATGGAGGAATTTATGAACGCACGGTTAATTTTGGGTTATCAACCTAATTTAAGTAGGCGAGAATCCAACGAATTTGGGAAATATTTCCCACCCGCATTATCAATTATCACATTAGATTTGCGCCATGAAAATTTTAGATGGTCAATTGGCATCGCAATCCATTAAGGATTCGATTAAATTAAAAGTTGCACAATCAATAATCGAAGGGAAAAAGGCTCCGCACCTAGCGGCAGTTTTGGTCGGTAATAATGGTGCAAGCGATGCGTACGTAAATGCAAAAGTGAAGGCTTGCGCAGAAATAGGTTTCAAATCTACTTTAATCAGATTAGAAGAAGGTATAAGCGAAAACAAATTGCTGAATGTCATTGAAGAATTAAATACAGATATGGATGTGGATGGCATCCTTGTGCAATTGCCATTACCCTCCCACATCTCCGATGAAAAAGTCATTAATACCATTGATTTCTCGAAAGATGTTGACGGATTTCATCCGATTAGTATTGGCAAAATGGTGCAGGGTTTATCAACTTTTGTTCCTGCAACTCCACATGGAATTATGTTATTGCTCGAGCATTTTCAAATTGACACAAAGGGCATGCATGCTGTTGTTTTAGGTCGCAGCAATATTGTTGGCAGACCGATAAGCATTTTATTGAACAGCAACACAAATCCGGGAAATTGCACGGTCACCGTTTGCCATTCGCAGACAAAAAAATTAAAGGAAATTTGCCTGCAGGCAGACATTATTGTGGCTGCCTTGGGCAAGCCAGAATTTGTATCCGCTGATATGGTTAAAGATGGTGCGATCATTATTGATGTGGGCATAACTCGCGTGGCGGACGCCACCAAGAAAAAAGGATTTGCGATAAAAGGAGATGTAAAATTTTCAGAAGTTGCTCCAAAATGTAGTTATATAACTCCTGTACCCGGCGGTGTAGGACCCATGACCATCGCAGCGTTAATGAAAAATACATTTAAAGCATGCAGAGATAAGAATTGATGCAGGATCTGAACGGAACCGATCGG
This sequence comes from Puia sp., assembly GCA_035308805.1. Lineage (GTDB taxonomy): Bacteria > Bacteroidota > Bacteroidia > Chitinophagales > Chitinophagaceae > Puia. Next base: position 3,302 of record DATGFZ010000138.1, read on the forward strand.
GCTGTTTTCCTGGCACCCGGCATCTTAAGGCAAACTTCTCACCGGGAAGGAACCACATCAAGATTTTTTATCTGCAATATATATTTCCGCGGCAAAATTATTTTTTTAATGATCCATGAGACTTTTAGTTTGCCGGCTAATTTATAAAAAGGGAGAATTGCCGTTAAAATAGAAAATTTTCCAAAATGCAATAATTCAGAGACTCGTTTTGGCGCTACCAATTTTTGTGATTCTTTCAATATATAATAACGAAAAATTCCGAGATGTTTTTTGTATTGTTTGAATAGGTCAATACTGTACTTGCTTTTTTCAAGGTCTGCTAAAAGATGTTCTTCACGAACCGGCAACCACGCTGCATAATCGGAAGGTAAATTGGTTAATTCCATTCTTGTTCCCAATCTGTAAAATACTGCATATACTTCTTGTTTTTCATCAGCAGTTAATTTTCTTTCCAGTAATTCGAAGGAACTGATCGAATAATGAATCAGCATAAACAATACGTCCCGATAAGCCCAAGCGGGAATGTTCGCTTTACGATTCTTTTCCACTTCTCCATGAATAGATCTTATTTTGTCAATTGCAGCTAATGCTTTTTCATTTTCAAAAAAAACAATTTGTCGAGCGTATGTTACGGTTGAAAATAATCTTCCGATTGGATCGGCCGGAAGTTTGCCAGTAAAGTATAACCAGTCAACTGCCTTGTTCAATGCAAACTCCGCAGCTGAGCCGGCGAAAATAAAAAGAATGGTCTCACTTTTACTCCAGATTTTTCGAACTATCGAATTTTCGTCAACAAAATATTCCATATTATAAAGGCAAAGTTGATGATTAAATTGATGTAGAAACGAGATGACCCATGATTTTAACCTGATTTTACTTATTCAGCTGATTCTCTTTTGTCATCCATCCTTTGAATCACACAGTAAAATTGGTATCGAAATAGGTCATGACAGAACGTGATGACTCTTACAGTCCACGGCGGTTTAAAAAGCTTTACGGAATTGTTGCAACAAGTTAATTATGATTAGTTGGCGTTTATTACGGTTTACTTTTTACTTTTAATAATGAGCGAGCGCAACCCTTCTTCTCCAAATCGGTTAAAAGTTTTACAGCTTGCAGCCGTAATTTTTTTTACAGTTTCCGGCGGGCCGTATGGCATTGAACCACTTTTTACTTATGCAGGTGAGCATGCGGCGCTTTTATTGTTAATGATCGCGCCGTTGCTTTGGGATCTACCTACAATTCTGACCGTACTCGAACTGAATGGAATGATGCCTGTGAATGGCGGCTATTATCAGTGGGTGAAACGCGCGTTGGGCCTGCGTTGGGCGTTTTTTGAAGGGTACTGGACATGGATGTATACCTTTGTTGACCTTGCCATTTATCCAGTACTTTTTGTTGAGTACGCATCTTTTTTTTTCCCCGAATTGCATGTCTATAAAATTCCGGTATGTTTATTCATTATCTGGCTCAGTGCGCTGCTGAATATTATCGGAATTGTTCCGGTTGGAAAAATTTCTATGTTGCTTGGCATATTCGTGCTTACGCCATTTATTATTTTATGCGGTGTAACCTTTTTTCATCACGGCAGTTCGATGTCACTACCGCACCTGACATTTGAAGGAGTTGGTTTTTCATCATTGGGAATGGGATTATACACGGTCATGTGGAATTTTTTTGGATGGGATAATGCAACGACATATGCCGGTGAAGTTAACAAACCGATTCGTTCATACATGGTCTCCTGCGTCATTGCGTTTGTTACCATATTCGCGATGTACTTTTTAGTATCCCTTGCCGTGCTTCATTCAGGTATTGATTTTACCTTATTAAATGAAAGGGGTTTCCCGGTCATGGGGCTATTTTCAGGTCACAAATGGCTTGGTGTACTATTATCAATTGGCGGGATGGCGAGTGCCGTAGGATTATTTTCTGCGGTTTTGCTTTCTGTATCACGCGTGCCAAAAGTAATGGCAGATGACGGTTTGCTTCCGAAAAAATTCAATAGGCTTCATAAAAAATTTCAAACACCTTATATTTCGATTGTTGTTTCCGCTGCAATCGTCAGCATCATGATTTTATTTACATTCACCGACTTGATTATCATGGATGTTACTTTATACGGAGCAGGCTTATTTTTAGAATTCATCAGCCTGATCGTATTGCGCAAAAAAGCGCCGGATGAACATCGTCCGTTTAAAATTCCACTGAAAGTTCCTGGTTTAATTATAATGTTTTTGTTTTCCTTTTCTGTCTACATTTTCGGATTAAGTGGGGCATTTTTTCAATCGGAAAGAACATTTATTTCTGCACTCCTGGCAGTTACAGCCATATTGAGCGCAGAAATTATCTGGCGAATTATCATTTGGAAAAAGCCATTTCTGTATGCCGGTACACCAAAAAATAAGGATATGGAACAATGATTTTTCCCAGGAACAAATGATCTTGTCGGATGGATGGCTGCTTTGAAAAACGCCGGATTTCTCGGAAAAGAGTTTCTTTGACGACCAATTCACGGACGCCAGGTTTTTTAATAAGGAGTATTTACATTTTCTCCTGGAGAAATGATTTTACAGTCTCTGTTCAAAACCAAATAAGAAATTTGCCCGCAGATTTCTGAATTATTGAGAGAATTCCCTAGTAGGATTTATCCGGGTGAGCCAAAACATCGTGGAAAGAAATATAAGTCAATAACTCAGCCCAAATCCGAATTTGTACAATGGATCCTTTGAATCATAAGGCAGGTCCTCTTTTTGATTGCGCACGGCTTCCATAGAAGAAGGCAGCTCAATGGGCAAATGCCCCCCAGGTCTATATCTTCCGAATATTACATCCAGGACGGCTGCATCACTTGCTCCAAAATCAGCAAGCAATCCTTTTGCCTTGGCGCTTATTTCCGGAATAACGGCTGGTCTGTCTAAATATATATCCACAATTGTAGGAACAGCGCTTATTATTTGAAGAATACTGTCCTTTTCATTGCCTTTAAAATCCAGATCGCCGTGGTGAAACATGCGTGCCATCGGGATTGGTGATTCAACCGGATAAAAAGGTGTGTTCAATCTTACAATTGCTATATTTGCCTCTTCGGGTTTATCAACAACGGTACCGTATTGACCAGCGACCTTTGGATCAATATTTTTTATGTAAATCTTTAATTTGCCTTCGGTGAGTGGCAAAATTTTTGCATCATTTTTTAATAAGGTCATTGCCTTTCGCTGCGATTCATCCGCGGCCTTTACAAATTCCGGATTGCCGACAATCTTATCCGCTTTATCTGCATCAATATATGGGTCATCAAATAATCCAAGCTCAAATTTCTGACGCAACAATCTTTTTACCGATTCATCAATTCTTTTTTCAGACAGCTTTCCTTCTTTCACTAACTCCACAATAAGTTCCGGCAGATTTTCTCCGCCAAACTGGTCAACTCCTGCATCTATTATTTTTTTTACCCTTTCTGCGGAGTTTAATTTTTCTACGCCCCATGCGCGCGCCGGCCACACAACTTCGCCCATGTGCGTATCACTCACCAAACCCCAGTCGGTACAAACCACTCCGTCGTAATGATATTTATTCCGAAGCAACCCGGTGATGATGTCTTTATTATAAGAAAAACCGACGTTCTCGCTGGTCTGATCCATCGGTACCCCGTAATACGGCATGATGGCTGCGGTATGCGCAGCAAAGGCAGCTTCAAAAGGTTTGAGATGATAATTAAAATTATGCCCGGGATAAATTTGTCCCTTTTGAAAGGGAAAATGGGGATCGAGTCCTTCTTTCTGCGGACCGCCTCCAGGAAAATGTTTGGACATGCAGGCAACGCTCTTTGCACCCAATTTATCTCCCTGAAAACCGAGAATGTAGGCTGTTGTCATTTTTGACGTGAGCGCTGCATCTTCACCAAATGTTCCGATAATACGCGGCCAGCGGGGTTCTGTAGTCAGATCAATTTGAGGATGCAATGATTCGCGAATGCCAACTGCTATATATTCCTGTCTTGCAATGTCTGCAAATTTCTTAGTGAATTCAGGGTCGCCTATAGCTCCAAAGCCAAGCGGCTCGCACCATTGGGAAAATGTGGCGGTGCTCATGGCAAAAACATTGTTGGTAAAATGATTTCTCGGATCAGAAGCAATGGTGATGGGTATCCCTAATCTTGTTGAATCTTCTGCAAATTTTTGCATGCTGTTGTACCATTTGGCAAGAGAAGAAACTGATGGAATCGCCCATAAATTAAAATGATTCATTTTTTTTTCTCTGATCAGTTTTAGCGCATTCGGCGCAAAGGCAAACATTCCTTTTCCCGGCCTATCTTCTATGGAGCCGTCATCATTGATTCGGGCGCCATTTATAAACATCATTCCCGCCTTTTCACTGATCGTCATTTGTTTCAGCAGGTCATTAATTCTTGCATCTATTGGCTGGCGGCTGTCTTCATATATATCCAATTTTCCATTCTTATTGAGATCCCGAAAACTAAAATTGTTTTCTGTTATCCTGCTTTTTGATTGGTGATTTGACTCCATTTTTTCCCAGGAAACAACAACCAATAATAATATAATAAGTGGAAGAAAAAATTTTATGGCAAACGGTCTCATTCCTTTTGGTTTTAATAGCGTTGATGTGACACAATGATAATATTTTTTTCTTTATTTTCGGGATTATAATGAAAGAAGACAAAGAATTATATGATTTTTTCTCCAAAAGTGAAAGACAATTTCAACACGGTTTGTCCATAGACTCTGTAATTTTTGGATTTAGTGATAATCAATTAAAGGTCTTGCTGACAAAATTAAAAAGGGTTGGCCTATGGGCATTGGCCGGGGGATTTGTTTTAAAGAATGAGCACTTGGATGATGCAGCAACCCGGATATTGCGCGAGCGGAC
>DATGFZ010000139.1:0-2756 GCA_035308805.1 Puia sp.
GGCGACAAACAGGCTTCCTTGCCCGTCGCCAGCGATGGACAACATGTTCCCATAGGCGGGCGCCGCTCCGTAATTTCCATTGCCCGAAAGCGTACTTGAATTTCCATTCGCTCCGGTCACTGCCCGCACGCGTCCGTTGGCGGCATCCACCACATATATGTTATTATTGTTATTGTCTAACCAAATTCCAGGAATATTCACGTTGAAACGGGTAGCTGTTGCTGAGCCATCCATATACACCACGCCGGTATTGACATCAGTACCTGAAAGCGTAGATACATTGCCGCCCGTAATTAACCTGATGGATCCTTCATCCCCCACATACACATGGTCACCTGTAGGATTCACGACGATTGACTGCGGATCTAAGAATTCGGCAGTCATGGCCGGTCCATCCATATAGGTAGGCGTGGTAGTGCCAGCAAGTGTATTGATCGTTCCATCGGGTGTGACTTTTCTTATCCGGGTTCCATCCGCCACATATAAATTGTCACTGTCATCGATGGCTAGTGCTTTGATATAATCAAACTGGCCCACAAGCAAACCGCCATCTCCGTATCCTTGTCCCGCACCGCCGGCATATAAACTAACCACAGCGGATGGAACATAGGTGAAACTGGGACCAGTTGATGTATTATTACCCACTTTCACTGCAACGACTCCGGAAACTAAACCGGTCGGCACGGTAAAGGAAATCATTTGTGTTGTTGCATCCACAGCAGGCACGGACACTCCATTCACCGTTACCGCATCACCCGCGGCAGTCGCGCTAAAGCCCGTTCCGTAAATAGTGACTAAAGTTCCTGCAGGTCCTGATGCTGGACTTATGCTGTCAATATGCAAGGAATTATTTCCACCACCGCCTCCGTTACCGGAAGAACCCGCGCTTTTTTTTGAACAGGAAATCGCAAACAGTACTGTGGTTACAATGAGGGCAAATAATTTAATAGGTAATTGCATGGATGAAGTGTTTGGATGCGGAAAATTATCAAGTAACCTGTATAAAAAAAATAGTTAGTTGTAGGTATTTTATGCTGATCCATTTAGGATAAGATCCGAAAAAGAGACAGCGCAAAAGATGATTGGTTGACCATGCAAAGATTTGAATGAAACTATACCAATGTTAACAGGGAGACGGATACTATACATTACGTTCTAACAAACAAAAAAGGGCCAAGATGGAAATCTAGCCCCGTTTTAAAATCCAATATCCTATGAAAAACCAAATACATCAGGGCAAATCCTGTTCCAATAACACTTTAGCTTTAAATCATATGTTGGCAGCTAAAATTCATTCCCGTATTGAAACATATTTTTCCAGGTTGGGAAAAAGATACTAAACCACAAACCTTCATGAGACCGCACTTGCTGAAGGCTCAAGGCCATTAACCAATAAGTATGAATGCCGTAATTTTACAGTTCAATTTAAAACAATCACACATGACATACATCGTGGAACTTTTAGAGGTCATCAATAGAACACATAATGTAAATTCTTATCGTGTAGAAAAACCAAAAGGGTTCGAATTCGTTCCTGGACAAGCAACAGATTTTTCTTTGTTAAAACAAGGTTGGGAAAATGAAAAAAGGCCATTCACGTTCACTGGCCTTCCCTCTGAAGATTATCTTGAATTCACCATTAAAAGTTATGATGACCATGATGGGGTAACACATCATTTACGCTTCGCTCAAAAAGGTGACAAATTTGAGATCAGTGACGCGTGGGGCGCAATTTCATATCATGGCGAAGGGGTTTTTTTTGCGGGTGGAGCAGGTGTAACGCCGTTCATATCAATTTTTCGCTTTTTAAAACAGCAAAATAAAATCGGGAGCAATAGGTTATTTTTTTCCAACAAAACGGATTACGACATTATTCTTCATGACGAATTTTCTGAAATACTTGGACAACATTTCATCAACATCATCACCCAGCAACCGGATACCAAGTACCTCAGGACAAAAATTGATAAAGAATTCCTGAAAAGAAATATTATTGACTTCTCAACCCATTTTTATGTCTGCGGTCCGGATGCATTCAACTCAGCGATTTTAAGAGATCTGGAGGAAATGGGAGCTCACCCTGAATCATTAGTGTTTGAAAAATAGCCTATTAATTTGATGAAAATGCAGCGAATTTTTTTTTGGTCAAAGACTTGCAAAAGCGAAAAAAAATCTCAATCTTTATATCATCAACTTCAGTGTACTTACACAATCTCCATTTATCCGATTACACCAAGACTCCTGATTCAGTAACATTCATTATTGTCACGGCAAGAGTAAAATAATTGCTTGGCAGTTTTTCACTTCCGAATATCCTCAGGTTTAAAATTTAAACGGCTAACTATGTTTAACATGATTCCTCATTTATTGGTTTGTATATCATTTATCAGTGCGTACATTTTTTACGCAAAGTTTATTCAGAAGAAAGAAAATGAAATCGCGCAATATATATAAAATTGCTATAGTCGCAATCATTTCCATGTATTGGTTGTTTTGGTTGTTCTCAGTGAGAGCAATCGCTTAATCGTTTTCAGAAACTGCAATATTTGATTCAATTACATTATCAAATTTTTTATTTCCCCATTTCCGATTGATAAATTTCCTGCATGGGTTTTCTATAAAATAGTAAGTAAGTGAGGATATGCCCACTAGCAACAAAAGATATATAATACAATACAGCAACCCGCTGCCAAACGCTATATTTTGCTTTCCTCTTCCAAAGCCGATAACATTCGGTAACCGCAATCCTTTTGAGA
>DATGFZ010000140.1:0-3400 GCA_035308805.1 Puia sp.
AGGCGTTTTGCGAGTAAAGCCTTCACCTGGTCTTTTTTCTGATAAGGTAAAAGATTTTCATTTTTATGTATAGCCTGCACCTGCGCGCGGAATTCAGTCTGCTGCAATTTTATTTTTGCGGTCTGATCATCCGACAGGTTCAAATGGATTCTCATTCTTTCAAGCCTGGCGGCAGCTTTAACCTGCATTTCTTCCGCCAGGTGTTTTTTCCATTTCTCCATTTCATTTTTTTGATCCGCCGTCAATAAATTCTGTAATTTATTTTTCCTGTCTTTTTGCAACCCGAGCAATTGTGATTTGTATTCCCCGAGTGTCAGGTTGTCCTGCTTGTACAAATCCTGCGATTTTTTTCTGTAGTCATCATTGATCGTGCGCATTTGTTCACGCTGCCCGGCAGAATAATGCAGGTGATTCGTGCGCGCCCACCCATTTCTGTTCCTGCGGAATGAATGAAACCTGTTATACCGCCCGGCTGCACCAAAACGACTCATGGCTTCATCGCGATTTCCCCGGAATGCCCGGTGCAAAGAATCGCTGCCATGCTGGTTCCATGGACGACGCATCACATGATGGTGGGAAGAATCAATGGTGATTTGGTCATTATCCGGAACCTGGGCATTTGCCGCAAAGAAAAAAAACAGGATTGCGGATAATGATAGTAATTTTTTCATTGTATGATATTTTGTACGGGTAAGACTCCGTAGCCTTTTGCAGGTTTATTTTTTATTTGTAGCGATCACCCATTAAATTGTGTTGTTTACCGAAAAATGCCGCCTCCCGGCATTCCCGGGGCTGGTCCGGGCAGCGCTTACCGGCCTGTCATGGATTGTAATGGGGAAGACGGGGGTTTAATTTTTATTGGCCAGCTGCCCGCAAGCAGCATCAATGTCTTTACCGCGGCTTTTTCTGAGTCTTGCGTTTACTTTATTTTTTTCCAGGTGACGCATGAATTTTTCTATCGCAGCATCATCCGGTTTTAAAAATTTTGCGGCGTCGATGGGATTGTATTCGATGATATTGACGAGGTCTGCCGGTACCTGCCTGTACACCTTGATCAACTCATCAGCATCTTTGAGGGAATCATTAAAATCTTTAAAAAGAATATATTCAAAAGTGATTTCATTCTCCGTTTGTTTATAAAAATAGTTCAGCGCATCAATAAGGGATTTGATGTTGTTGCTGTCATTGATGGGCATGATCTCGTGACGCTTTTTGTCATTTGCCGCATGCAATGACAACGCAAGTTTGAATTTCACTTTATCATCGCCCAATTGCCTGATCATCTTGGCAACTCCGGCCGTAGACACGGTGATGCGCCGCGGACTCATGGCCAGCCCATCCGGCGAGGTAATTTTTTCAATGGACTTTAAAACGTTCTTGTAGTTGAGCAACGGTTCACCCATTCCCATAAATACTATATTCGATAGCTTTTTTTCGAATATCCGCAATGATTGCTGATTGATGAACACGACCTCATCATAGATCTCGTCATAATTCAGGTTGCGTTGTTTTTCCATATAGCCCGTCGCGCAAAATTTGCAACTGAGCGAGCAGCCGATCTGTGAAGAGACACAGGCGGTCCTTCTCTCCTCTGTGGGAATCAACACGCCTTCCACAAAATGGTTATCAAAAGTTTTGAACCGGCTTTTGATCGTTCCGTCAGCGCTATGCTGCGTGGCGTCAAGGGATAAAGCGGGAAAAGAAAAATCTTCCGATAGCCTGTTGCGCAATTCTTTGCTCAGGTTGGTCATCTCGTCAAAATGAAAAGCATGTTTTAACCACAGCCATTCCCAAATCTGTTTTACCCTGAATTTCTTCTCATCAATGCCTTCAATATATTTTTCAATATCTGACTGGCTTAAATGCCTGATGTTTTTTTTCTTTGTCTCCATGAGCGGCAAAGATAAAAGATACTTGGGATGTTGAAAGGTTAATAAGTTGAGAAGCCCGGAATCACCCATCACGCTATTTTTGCTGAAAATTTTTCAAATGCCGAAGCTGATTTTCGTTTTTTACTGTTTGCTTTTTGCTTTTTTTTCCTGCACCAGAAATAATATCACCGAAGATGACAGTTTGAAAAAATATTTTGATGCTGCCGGGGTGAGCGGTTGTTTCGGCTTGGTTGACAACAGCCAGGGGACCCTCACCATTTATAACCTGAAACGTTTCCGCGATAGCGCCTATACACCGGCATCGACTTTTAAAATAGTCAATTCCCTGATCGGGCTGCAAACCGGGAAAATCACAGATGAAAATATGGTGATCAGGTGGGATGGTGTGAAAAGATGGAACCCCGATTGGAATAAGGACCTTACGATGGCTGAAGCCTTTAAAGTATCTGCCGTGAATTATTACCAGGAAGTAGCCAGAAGAATTGGCAAGGATACCATGAAAAAATGGATCGATTCTTTGGGTTATGGCAATAAGGACACCGGGGGACCGGTCGATTCCTTCTGGCTGAATAATCATTTAAAGATTACCCCGGATGAGGAGCTGGGACTGGTCAAAAGACTGTATTTCGACCAGCTTCCGTTTTACCACCGCACCCAGGAGATCGTTCGTAAAGTAATGCTCAGGGAAGACAATGCGAATTACAAATTGAGTTATAAGACCGGCTGGGGAAATAATGACAATGGAAATGAGATCGGATGGATCGTCGGGTGGATCGAAGAAAACAAACATCCTTATTTTTTTGTGTTGAATATCGAATCACGCGATCGAAAAATAGACATGATCAATGTGCGCATGAAGATCCTGAGAAGCATATTGACGCAACTCGGTTTTTTTCAGGGTAAAAAATGATCCGGCTGCCGGGATCTTTTGACCAACGACTGGCCAACCGCTGCAGATTTACCTGCTGACAAAAATCTTTTTTGCCTGCACCTGCCCGCCGGCATTAATCACTTTTACAATGTATACGTCGTTTTTAATATCCGGTGCAAGATCCAGCGTGATCATATTGCCCAATGCACCCGTTTGCCTCAATAACACCTGACCAAGGCTGTTGATGATCTCAATATTCAAGGGCTGGTTATTGCTGAAATTGGGATTATTCTGGATATATATGATACCTGTTGATGGATTGGGAAAGATGGTGATGTTTGAAAAATTAAAGGTTGCCGAAACTATCTTTGAATACGAAAAGCTGCTGTCTGCGTTTACCTGCTTGAGCTGGTAATAGTTAACCCCGCCAAAGGGATGCCCGTCCTTAAACGCATACTGATGGGGGTTAGCCGAAGATCCCTGCGCCTGGACCTGACCTATGGATTGGAAATTTGTGGTGTCGGTACTTCGCTCAACGTCAAAATAAGCCGTGTTGGTTTCGCTGGTGGTCATCCAGCTGAGTTGCGCATAGCTGTTGTTGATATTTTGTGCCGTGAAATTGATCAGTTCTCCGGAT
>DATGFZ010000141.1:0-13404 GCA_035308805.1 Puia sp.
GAGCATGTTGCCGCCACGGAGTAAATATATCCCGTGTTGCAGCTCAGCGCGGTAATATTGATGGAGGTGGAGGTCGTTGTTCTGGTTATCCAGCTGGTCACCAGAGAAGTTTTATATTGAATCGTATAGCTTGTTGCCCCGGCTACCGCCTGCCAATTTAGAGTTGCCGCATTTTGTGTGATGTTTGTTGCGGAAAGTCCTGCAGGACTTGAGCAGGGGTTGGACAACTGACCAAACACCTCCATTTCATCGATCACGTAACCGCTGCCGGCATTGCTCCTGGTGATTCCCTGCATCCTGATGTACTGATAACTTTGATTCGACAGGCTGATGATATCGGAGTCAGCCGTATTGGCAGTGGCAGTGTAAAGATTGGTGAAGCTGCTATCATCATTTGAACCCTCTATCATAAAGGATTTTGCATAACCGGAACCCCAGTAGATAACCACTTTGCATAGATCATACCTGGCACCGAGGTTGACTGTCAGGTTTGCACTATCGCCGCCGCCAGTGCCGCTTGGCGCTGCTGTCCAGCTGGTGGCCTGGTTTGCGTCAAATGCATTGGACGCGGTGCTGCTGTCGGAAGACGCCATATAGGTGGCGCCGGGATTTATCGCAGACAAAGCAACGTCAGGAAAACTATCGCAGCTGCTGTTGTTATTCAATCCATAAACCATCAGCTGGTTGGAAAAAGTATTTACATATACTTTACCGTTAGCAATTGTCGGGCAATTCATTTTTGAGAAATTGCCCAGGTTGTCTGCGGGTTTTATGGTTGAATTCCACAACTCCGTCGTTACGTCATCTGCCCGTACGGCCCTGAGCACACCCGTGCACAGAGACTGGTTGGCGTTGCATCCGTTTATTGCGTGAGTGATCCAGAGTATGGCAGTGGTGTCGTTAGCGCCGTTTGACGAAACGGACATGTATGCTCCTGATGCCCCTGTGGGACCGCTAACGCTTCCGCTGACCGGATTGCCGAGGGTGTTTGCATTGACCCTGAACGACTGGAGCAAGGTGTTTTCAGAGAACTGATAGACATATTGACCGGCAGTCCCTCCATAGTAAGCAAAAGAAGAATGCAATTGTGCGTTGGACGAAACCGGGAAAATTTGTATCGCACTGTCTACCCCGGCATTGTATCCGCCAAGATGGGTTTGATCCAGGACATAGATAGATTTCCCTTTTACGCCGGTCATGAGCATGTTGGTGCCCGGTATCAATAATGTCTGAATGCCGAAATCGAGATCGGCGTCGTCGTAGACCTGGTAACCGGACGGAGTAAAAAATCCGGAAATGGTTAATGCGTTAGCAGTACTGTCTGCCGCATTCGGCGTGAGCTTCACCACGCTTTCTCCCCTGTTAACGGTTATTCCGGGGAGGTCCGTAAAGCTGTTTTCATCCACTTCGGAATTCCCCGTTGCGACAAAGAGGTTACCCGATGCATCTACTGCGGGAGCAGCGCCGCTCATCCAAATTCCCCCTCTTGCATCATTGGGCGTTGAGATGTAGCCGATTTTTAACTGAAGATTTGATGCATCATAGCCGAGTATCCATCCATGGTTGGGATCCCAGTCGCAATGCGCCGAAAAACACAGGTAAACGATGCCGCGCGACAAGACCAGCCCGGGGCGGTTTAATTGTCTTCTCGGATCAAACCCGATCTTTCCGTTAATGTTGCCATCGCCGGTTCCGGGCAGGCTGTCAATGATTTCAACCGGACTATTTGTTTTTTCCGCACCGGTGCCGATATCGATGGCATGAAGATATTGATGGAACCCGGTTGTGGTGTAGGTATATTCCTCATTCGTCACGCTGCTGTTCCAGGTATGATTATCCACCACACCGGCTGCCGTAGTAACCACCTTGGTCAGAAAGTACATGGTGTTGGAGGCTTTATCAATGACCGGGGTACCTACTATACCAATGTTACCGGAAAAATCATTGTAGTATCCGCCGCACAAACCCGGATGCATGTCGGTCCTGGCCGCCGGCCGGTAACCCGAGGGGGTGTAATTATTTTGCCAGTAAGGGCTGGTGATATTTCCGTTGTCTGCATCAAAGGCGTAAATCGAATTATTAACGGTGCAGACATAGACTACATTTCTGTTTCCAACCGAAGGAATGCTCACATTGCTCACCACCAGGGGCTGGGCAAAAACCTGATCGTCTACCGGGCGGGCAAACAAAAAACCAAATGAGTTTGTATTAACATTGCCGGTGGTCAGCACGGTTTCCTGGTTATTCCAGCCCGTTCTTGCCAGGTCGTTGTGCTGCGTTAATACATCGGTCTGCGAAAAAGCGAATCCAACCGGACTTAGCAATAAAACCAATAGCGAGTGTCTACCAATTAGCAACATATCGACTTGTTTAATTATCCGTTGACCAGGTTTGTTTTATCCTGTCTTTCCTGTTTTGTGACCCGGATAAAACAAAGAACCATTCTTCCATTCCGTTCGAAATATTTATTGTTGGGTAAATATTTACCAATGACATCCGCACGCTTTATGTAAAACTCATTGTGGTTTAACTATATTGTGCATACGGTATATTATGATGTGGCGTTGAGGCTGCCTGCAGGATGGCTCGGGAGATTGCCTGGAAATTCCTTAAAAATAAGACTTTTTTGTGATTTACCCGTCATGGTAAACCTATTGGGCTTGTCTCACTTTGAAATTAGGTAGCAGATTTATCATTAAGAATTTGCATCATGAAGCTCTTTGTCAAATGTCCATTCACTTCAAAATCTGTTAAGGCATAAAATTTCTCTTTTAATTCTTCACTTTCAAATTGCGAATGTTCAGAAAGCGACAATGCATCCACTATATAACTGATATAATATTCATCCAATTGATCATGCAAAAAGTCTTCGCCGAGCCTTTTCAAATAAGCATATGTAATTTTTGTTTCTATATTATCGCCGTCATAAATAATGGGAACTGAACCTCCTTTTATTTGTAAATTCTTTTTAAATGATTGTACTTCTTCACTTACAATTGCCTTGAAGTCGCTTGAATCCATTTGTTCGTTCAAATATTGAATTAAATCTTTTCTATGCATAGTTATGCCTTATCCGCTAATTTAACAATATCCTCAATGTTCATAAATCTTTTTGTCAATTTGCAATTGAAATTTCCGCGGCGGGTCAGTTTGAATTATTTCCTAATTACAATTTAATGCTATCATGAAGCTGGGTGGAATTACTGTTTGTTGATGTTGCATTGCGTTGACCCTGCTATTAATATTGCAATAGTGAATAAGGATTTATGAAACATGTTTTAGAATTACTTATTTAAATGTACATCATAACGATGATGGCTGATATCCAATAACAAAAAATATCCATTATTGTATTTCAGCTGACTTTGGGTAGTGTCCCGGGCAGGTGAGCATGATGAGGTTTATGCTGCTTGCGTTTCACGAGGTCATTTACGCACTGAAGCAATCACCGATTGGTGCGGTCATCCGGAAGAAGTCGAAAATAAGATACCAACTGCCGTTAGTTATGAGGCATACCGGAAATAGCAATCGGTGACATTTTTCAGGTTTTTTATGGCAAAGTTCCCTGGAAAGGAAAGCTCACCACGGAGTCAGGTTGATGCTGATAAAGATAGTACCTGGTCTGCGCAACGCTCGCCGGGTTTTCGCAGTCATCGCAGTAAAACAATAAAAATGAAAACCTGGATTCTCATGGGTACGGGTCTGTGGCTAGCCTTAACTTCCTCCTGCTCAAAAAAAATATCGGCAACCGGATTGGTTGGGACATGGTCGTTGACGAAGATTTGTGTTTGTGATGCATGCATGGATACCATTGGATTTTATCAAACCCAGACACTTGTCTTTTCATTAACCGGCCAGGTGGATTTATACGGAGCTGTTGGAAACGCGCTGCGACATTATTCAGGCACTTACCAGGTGACCCCGCAGGCTTATGGAAGAGTATTGGATATAGATCTGATTGCTCCGGATGCTGATAAGCACTTTTTATTCATTCCTGGTTCTCTGATTAATTCCGAATCAAACACAAAATTGGTTTTGGCATTGAATACGCCTTATGCTAATCCCTGCGCGTATGTAAATACTTATACGGCGATACCTGGCCGGTGACCGGGCTTATTTTTTCTCTTTTTTATAAGCGGCATAAAAATCTGACATCCTTTGGCTAACTTGTTTTTCAGAAAATGAAAATCATTGCCTCCATATTTTTGATCCTGGTCGGCTTCCTGATTATTCAACCGGCAATGAGCACTTCCAACCCGGTAAGCGATGGAGTCAGGACGACGTGCTCCAACAGGACCTGCTGCGAAAAAAAACAATGCAGCAAAAAAGCGGAGAAGGAAAAAAGCGAACCCGACTGCAGCAAATGCAATCCATTTATGGCCTGCGCCTACGGCAATTTCTTTGTGAATGAATTACCATTTGATCACCACGCGATCGTTTTAATCATTTCCACCGACTCCATACTCACAAACGATAAAGCGATTTCATCCTATACTGCAGACTGTTGGCATCCGCCCAAAGAATGGCTTTCTTAATACCGACAAGTAAACAATATTGTAAGCATTTCAAATGATATCAAAATGAAAAAGATATTCTTTGCAATCCTGGCAATGACGCTTTTGTCTACTTCTTTTGCTTTTGCAGGTAATGCGAAACACGCAAAGAAAAAGGCAAAGAAAACGGAGTGCTCATGCCCCAAAGATTGCCCGAAAGACTGCCCATGCCCTCCGGGATGTGGTCATTAACGTAGTGGTTGCTCAATAAGGCAACCCCGCCCACTACCGCCAGGTAGTGGGTTTTTTATGAGCGTGATTTGCCTGATTGGCAGTCAATAATATCAGGAATCGGGATGCCTAATTAAAAATCAGACCAAGCTGCAGATTCAATCCGATGGTAGGCAGTTCGTTATTGCCAAATCTGGCTGGCAGGGACATGGCCACAAAATAATTGGCGACTTTGGTCCGAGCATAGACTTCATTAAAAACAGGCGTGAACCCGTAACGACCCGTTGTTTCAAATGCCAGTCGCGGGACAAAAGTGAAGCCATGGGAAAAACGAAACATTGGTCCGGGGTCAAATAATATTTTACTGGTTTTGGTCATGCCTGGTGAAGCCTGGATGGTGGGTATAATTTCATAACTGAAACCAAAATGTTCGCGGTACAAAACATTCACGCCAACAGGAAACCCGATGGCAAACTGGTTAACGCCACCCGAAAAATCATTGGTAGTGGTGTTCTTGTTGATCGTTACCAGGGGTAAAATAAAACTGAGATACCCTACCGTCTTCGGGTAGGTGGGCAATGGTTGCGGCTGGGGTTGTGCCAATGTACTGGCATGAGCCAGACACAGAATCGCTAAGGCGAAGAATAACATTTTGAGCATCGGGTGTTGATTTTGTAAGAATAAAAAAAAGAATCGTTACCGTTATATTTATAAATATATAACGAACAATAAATATGCTCAAAATCTTTTTATTTTCGGGCGGTAAAATAATCAGCCCAGCAGCGTGGTTTCCTTTTCCAAAAAGAGTTCAAATTTTTTCCGCATTTTCTTGTATTGCGCAATCAGTTGTTTTGCTTCGGGTGAAATAGATGATCCGCCGCCTTTTTTCCCGCCTGCCTTTGTTTCGACCAATGAACGGGCGGCATTTTTGTTAAGACGGTTTATGATTTCCCATGACTTTTTGTAAGACATGCCCATTTGTTTGGCTGCTTTATTGATCGATCCGCTGGCTTCGATCCTTTCCAACAATTCCATCGGACCCGGGCCAAAAAATTTCCTGGATCCGCATTCGATCCACAGGCTCCCGTTCACCCGGAGATGAAGATTTTTTTTTAGAATACTTTGTAAGCGAGAAGGCATTTTTTTTGCTTTATAAATTTAACTGGCAGTCATGATTGACCGGTCAGCACATTTGTTTTTCCGGATCACCAGCATCGGTGACCGTTTGGAATTTTATTCAAAGAAATGCATTGATTTTATATATTCAGCGTCCGCACCCTTTAATGCCGCTCCGGCATTCATCATTAGTTTAATGCACCCGCTTTGATTGAATAAATTATTGCTGTCCCCCGAGCGCAGGCTGTGGATTGCCCAGTCCAGCGGTGTGCCGCCATAAGCGATGTCCCGCTGATCGGTTTTTGCTCCCTTTTCAATCAATGCCTGAACCAGCTGATCGCGTCCGCAGTAGGCAGCCCAATGCAGCGCCGTTGCCCCATCACCAGGCGAAGCATAAAAAATGTCGGCACCCTGGCCGATATAAAAGATTCCTAATTGTTCTGCATGTAAACTCGCAGCGGCTATCAACGGCGTGTTGTTGTCCCCCAGAGACTGATAGCCATTAATATTTGCTCCGAAAGCTAAAAATATTTTTGCCATCTCAATAGCGTCCTCATCGGTGATCTTCTTTCCGAAAACGGCATCACAAAGTCTGTGGAGCGGGTGGCCTTTTTTTGCATGAGGTTGGTCATGCAAGGTAATGCCATCGTTCGCTAAACCGGCATCAGCAGAAAGGATTTCCCTTATGGCTGCGAGGTTCTTTTCGACAATGAATTGGTACAAACCGTTACCCATATATTCCACTAATTTAATGATATCCCCGTTACTAAACTGCATGCTGGCTTGACGGAATCCGCGGTACTTAAAAGATTTTTTTTGTAATAAAAAACCACTACGGCTGGCATTTCAACCGCCGATTGATATCATCGAGCGGTTATGAATGTCTTCTGTATGGATATTTTCAAAATCTTTGGTAAACTGACCGCCAAGCTCTTTTTCTTTTGAATAAATGCTTCCATAAATCAGGGGGATAATGTCTTCCCCCTTTCTGAATGCGGTCAACAGATCCGTTTCCTTTTTGGAAAACAAACAATTTTTCATTTTACCGTCAGCCGTCAGCCGGATCCTGTTGCAACCGCTGCAAAAAGGAGCACTCATCGTGGAGATCACCGCGAAAGTGCCCCGGTGGCCTTTTACCCGGTATTTTTTTGCGGTGTCATGCAGATCGTCCTGCAGCCGCTCGACCGGATAAATATGTTCAATGCGTTCCATCATCTCCTTCCAGGTAAACACTTTATTGCTGGTCCAGCGGTTGGCATCAAATGGCATGAACTCGATAAAGCGGACATGCACATTGGTGTCCTTTGTCCATTGAACAAAATCAATAATCTCGTTGTCATTAAGTCCTTTCATGACAACCATATTCACTTTGATATGAAAATTTTTGCTGATCAGCAGGTTGATCGTTTCAAGAATTCTTTCAAAAACATTGCGCCGCGTAATGAGGTGAAATTTTTCTGCCTGCAGGGTGTCCAGGCTTATATTCAGCGAACGCACACCCGCCTGTTCCAGCACGTCTATGAAACCATGGAGCCTCGTGGCATTGGTCGTCAGGGCTATGCGGACCGGTAGTTCAGCCAGGCGAAGAATGACCTCCTCAATGCCTTTGCGCACGAGGGGTTCGCCTCCGGTAAGCCTTATTTTATTTATTCCCAGGCTCACAAATATTTTTGCAATGGCGACGATTTCATCAACCTGCATCAGTTTGGCAGCAGGCGTGAATTCATAGTCTTCCTCAGGCATGCAATAAAAGCAACGCAGGTTGCAATTGTCCGTCAGAGAAATCCGGAGATAATCATGTACCCTGTTAAACGAATCTGTAATCATTATGGCAATTTAATCCCTTCACAATGCTAAATCATTTTATCATTCCTTACGATGAGTGCCCTGTCGAAATCAATATCTTTCATGAATCGTTGTTTGACGGAGACGCAATGAGCCCCCCTGCCGGTTAGCAAAAACTGTCCTTATTTCAGCAAGCAGCGACAGGGCAATCTCTTCGGGTGATAATGCTCCGATGTCCAAACCTGCAGGAGCATAAATTCTTTGTTGATCCCCCTCAGAAACAGGCATGTCTTCCTGTTCCAATTCCTTAAAAATTTTTTCAGCCCGCACCCTGGGTCCGAGTATGCCGATATAGCGGGCCGGTGTCGACAGCGCGCGCCTCAGGTTTCCTTTATCGGTTTTAAAATCATGCGACATCAGCATGATGGCTGCATATTCGTCAATGGGCAGATCGCTGAATTTATCAAAATCAAAAGCCCTTACACCCGGCGGAATGGCACGGTTGTTCAGTTTGTGCAAATGGGATACGATGGTGGCAGGCCATCCCAATTCGGCAATCATCCTGGTGAGCGGATAAATATCATATTGATGTCCCATCAAAACCAGGTGAATCTCGGGAGGCAGCACCTCGATGAAAACAGATAATGTTCTTCCGTCACCCCGGTCGAACCGCTCGGGCCCGGATCGCCCGTTTTCCAGGTGCCGGTTTATTTTTTCTTCCAGCTCTTTTTCAAGCGACGCGTCATGAAAGATTTTAAGGGCATCCATTCCTGTATAGCCAATCACATCCCCTGCTTTTATATTTGTCCATCCTCCCGTAAGGTCAGTAACGGTGATGAGTACCTGCATTTGCCGGTTTGATGCCGTGCATGCTCTCAATATTTCAACTGGATTATGGCTATCCCGATAATCAAGCGGCGTAAACAAAATATCGATGATGCCCTGGCAGCCCAGCCCCGCGCCGATTTGATAGGGATCATCATCGCCGGTATCGTAAGTTACCAGCGAGGATTCTGCTTTCAGGATCGCATACTGCGCTCTTTTTAAAGCATCGCCTTCAAGACAACCGCCACTTATTCCGCCAACCCAAAACCCGTTATCCGTTACCAGCATCCGGGCGCCCGCTCGTCGGTATGATGACCCGTCTACGCGCACCACGGTGGCCAGGGCGGCAGCGGTGGTCGCTTTATCTAACCTGTCATATGCATGGACGATTGCTTTGATCTCTTTCATAATAGGAAAACCTGAATCTTCCTTAATTTTACCGGGAAGAATAAGAATGAAACAAAAAACCAACCCTCTTGTTCGGATATAAAAGTATGCCAGATCGGAAAATAAAAAACATATTTTATCAGGGAGCCATCCCACCGTCTTTTATTGCCGAAAGCCTTCAAAAACACCACACCATGACCACCATTGGCGGGCATAGTATATTTTTGGGACAGATCAGGGAGGATGAAAAAGAGGGCAAAAAGATCAGCGCGATAGAATATACCGCCTATGAGCAAATGGCTCTTGAGAAAATGCATGAAATCAGGGAGTCCATTTTTGAAAAATATCCGCTCACCTGCATGCATGTTCACCACAGCCTGGGAAAAATAAAATCAGGCGACCTGTGCTTTTTCGTTTTTACTTCTTCCGCTCACCGCAAAGCCGCCATCAATGCCTGCCAGGAAACCGTGGAGAGAATTAAAGCCGAATTACCGATTTGGGGCAAAGAGTTTTTTGATGATGAAACGCATCAGTGGAAGGAAAATAAATAGTGCGCCCCAGGTCCTGCATTTTTTTCGTGTTCACAAATTCTGCAAAAGAATTTTAAAATAATAGATTAAATTGCCTGTCTGAAAATAATGCTGCTTCAGGTTTTCTTTTTTGATTCATATTCGTTATTAAATTCCTTTTTATGTCATCAATTAATTTAACCATCAACAACAAGGCATACACGCTGGACGTCGATCCCCAAATGCCTTTGCTTTGGGCCATTCGGGACATCGTTGGACTCAAAGGAACAAAATTCGGCTGCGGGATGTCCCTGTGCGGTGCATGCACGGTCCATTTTGATGGCGTTGCCATGCGGTCCTGCACCCTGCCGGTTTCAGCTGCTGCAGGTGCTAAAAATATTACCACCATTGAAGGGATCTCCAAAAATATTGACCATGTTGTTCAAAAAGCGTGGATCGAACTACAGGTTCCCCAATGCGGTTATTGCCAGTCCGGTCAGATCATGTCTGCTGTTTCGCTGCTGCAAACAAATCCAAAACCATCAGATGCAGATATCGATGCGGCCATGATGGGCAACCTTTGCCGCTGCGGAACATATACCCGCATTCGCAAAGCCATCCACCGTGCCGCTGAAATGATGGGATAAAAAATATCTTGAAATCTTTTCAATAAAATATTATGTCAGATTCATTCATAGCCGAATTGCTGCAGGAAAGACAACATCCAGGCATCAACCGCCGCAATTTCCTGAGGCTATCAAGCCTGGGCGGCGTTGCCTTCGTCCTTGGTTTTTCGTCCGGTCCTGATAATAAAAAATCAATTGCTGTCGGTAATCTCGACGATACCTTCAATTTTTCTCCTTATGTCATTATTGAAAAAAGCGGGAAGATCACTTTGATGAACCCGAAACCGGATATGGGACAGGGAACCTTTCAATCGGTACCTGCGCTGATCGCCGAAGAACTGGAAGTTTCACTCGACAGCGTCACCATATTACAGACCGGTGGTGAAAAACAATTCGGGTCGCAGGTTTCCGGAGGCAGTCATTCCGTTCGCGGAAACTATGAGACACTCAGAAAAGTTGGCGCTACTGCAAAATATATGCTTATCGGGGCTGCTGCTTCTGAATGGAAAGTTCCGCCGGAAGAATGTTATGCCGACCAGGGAAAGATTTTTCATAAACCGTCAGGAAAGAGTTTTACCTATGGTGAACTCGCAGAAACAGCTTCTAAACAGACACCTCTGCAAAGTCCCAGGCTAAAAGACCCAAAAGACTTCAGGATCCTCGGGAAAAACTATCCCCGTCCCGATGTCCCGCTCAAATCTTCCGGCAGGGCTGTATACGGAATAGACGTTGAAGTGCCGGGGATGGTCTTTGCATCGGTAGAACACAATCCCGTTTTTGGAGGAAAGATCCTGAGCTATGACGACAGTGATGCACTGAAAATAACAGGTGTCCAGAAGGTGGTTCAGTTCCAGCGGATGCTGGGAAAAAACAAATACGACGCGATCGCGGTGACCGCAGATAACTATTGGGCTGCCCGCCAGGGGAGGCTCGCATTAAAAATAAAATGGGATAATGGCGATCTTGAAAAATTTAATTCAACAGATTATGAACAAAGTTTAAGAGACCTCGCCAAAACAGAAGGTCTGGTTGTGCATGCTGACGGTGATTTTGAAAAATCATTTGCCGATGCGCCCATTAAACTCGAAGCATTTTATGAAACACCGATCGTATCGCATTCACCGATGGAACCGATGAATTGCCTGGCACAATGGACCGGCGCAGATGCAGTAGAGATCTGGGTTTCGGCGCAGGGCCCCGATTTGGTGAAGAGTGAATTGTCGCGGACATTAGGCTTGCCCCGTGATAATGTTACGGTACATATTCTTTTCAATGGCGGCGGTTTTGGAAGAAGATTATATCCTGATTTTGCGACCGAAGCGGCAAGTATTTCCAAAGCTGTCGGCAAACCGGTTAAGGTGGTATGGACCAGAGAAGATGATACCCAGCTCGGTCCTTTCAGACCCTTAACTTTCTCTGCCATGAAGGCGGGTATCGCAGCTGATGGTAAGCCACTGGCCTTCCAGCATAAGGTGATTTCGCCATCCATGGGCGCGACGATGCAGGAGAAAAGAAATGAAACCGGGGAAAGTTCATCGATGACTGAAGGGATCAGCACACAAAAATATGAGCTGCCCAACATGAAAAATGAATACGTCTTTGCCGAGATCCCCATCCCGCTTGCAGCATGGCGTTCTGTGACCAGTTCGACGGTTGCGTTTGCCCATGAATGTTTTATCGATGAGATGGCGGTAAAAGCAAAAAAAGATCCGATGGCCTATCGCCTGGACATGTTGCTCACCAAAGATTCTGATACCAAAAGAGTACTGACAAAACTCAAAGAAGTTTCCCATTGGGATAAGCCGCTGCCAAAAGGATGGGGCCGGGGAGTTGCACAATATGAATTTTTCGCCGGTCTGGCCGGTTATGTGGTGGTCGTTTCCAGTAAAAACAATGCCGTAAAGATTGAAAAAGTGTATTCGGTGATCGATCTCGGGACGGTGGTAAATCCCGATATGACCGCGCTCCAGATTGAAGGGGCAACAACGATGGCCTTATCGGCAGCAACAAAAAATGGCATCACTTTTAAAAAAGGACAAACCGAGCAAACCAATTTCCACAACAATCCCATCATCCGCATCAATGAAATGCCCGAAGTGGAAGTACATATTCTTGCCGATGGCGGCCCAACGATCAAGGGTGTTGGGGAGCCGGGTGTGCCACCATTTGCGCCTGCCCTGGCCAATGCGATTTTCGCTGCAACCGGAAAAAGAATTCGCAGAATGCCTTTTGATTTAAATAAAATCTGATGCGATCAAAAAGATATCATGATCCGTGTTGAAGAAGCAGAAAAAATTATTTTGCAGGAGGGCAGAGATTTTGGGGCAGAGCAGGTCTCCTTTGATGATTGCCTGGGAAGGGTGCTGGCAGAAGAATTGATCGCCGACAGGGATTTGCCGCCTTTTAACAGGGTTACCATGGATGGAATCGCCATCATTTACCGGGCATTTAAGAACGGGACACGCCTGTTCAAAATAAAGGCCACCCAACCGGCAGGCGAAAACCCGATTGAGATAACCAGTGATGAAGAATGCATCGAGATCATGACCGGCGCCGCCCTCCCCGCAACAACGGATACCATCATTCCTTATGAAGAAATCAAGATCGATGAAGGCCTGGCTGCCATTAAAACGGAGACCTTAACGAAGAGTCAATTTATACACCCCAAAGGAAAAGATAAAAAGCAGCACGAGACATTGGCAGAGGCCGGTCAGTTCATCTCACCTGCCATCATTGCCGTTGCTGCCACTGTTGGAAAAACCAGTTTGCTCGTGAAAAAGAGACCCGCTGTTGTCATTATTTCTACCGGTGATGAACTGACCGATATCGATGAGACCCCTGCCTGGTTCCAGATAAGGCGTTCAAACAACCATGTGCTGCAGGCAGTGCTTAAACAATATGGCATGGAAGCGGACATGCTGCACCTTGCCGATAATCCCGATATCCTTGAAGAACAGTTGGGGCGATCCATCGCGCAATACGATATCATCATCATGAGCGGGGGGGTTTCCATGGGAAAATATGATTTTGTTCCGGCTGCCCTGGAAAAGCTGCAGGTAAAAAAATTATTTCATAAAGTGCAGCAGCGGCCGGGAAAGCCTTTCTGGTTTGGAAAGCATGCAGGCGGTTCACTTGTCTTTGCATTCCCCGGAAATCCGGTATCTGCCTTTATGTGCGTCCACCGGTATTTTTTACCCTGGCTAAAAAAGTCATGGCAACTGAAAGCGGCCAGCAGCTACGCGATACTGGATGCCGATTTCACATTCAAACCGGCTTTGCAATATTTTCTGCAGGTGAAATTGACCAACAATGAAAAAGGAGAATGGCTTGGCACACCTGTTGAAGGAAACGGGTCGGGCGATTTTATCAATTTGCTCGGAACTGATGCCTTTATGGAGTTACCTTTGGAAAGAACTGATTTTAAAAAGGGAG
>DATGFZ010000142.1:0-13351 GCA_035308805.1 Puia sp.
GTTCAACAAGCAGGTAACTTTTATCGGGGTAGATGTTTATGAAAAAAAGACTACGACTGTCGGGCAAATACAAAGATTCGTAGACAGCATGGGCCGCCGCATGAAATATAGCGTGGCGATGGAGGATAGTACCCTGATGGAAAATGACTGGCTTGCTGCCTCAGATGAAGAAGGTATACCGGTTAGTTTTATTGTAAATGGCGAAGGCAGGATAGCCTGGATTGGTTATCCGTTTGACCTCCAGGCGGCTTTGCCGGATATTGTGAATAATACCTGGGATATCAAAAAAGCACTGACCAAAAGGAATTTTATTGCACGCCTGGTAAAACTGGATTTTGCAGCGATCGATAGTCTGAAGCCATTTACCGGAAGCCGTTCTGATAATTATTATGGACAGCCGGATATAGTTTTAGACAGTATCAATAAATTTGTTAGCATGGAGCCGGGTCTTAAATATGCGCCCATCATAGCTTCGAGCACCTTTTGCGCCCTGCTGAAGACAAATCCGCAGGCAGCGTATGGCTACGGAAAGCAGGTGCTGATTACCACCACCTATGATCGACCGGCATATGAGGCAATCATTTCGGCAGTCGAGTCATATTCGGATAAGTTAACTATTCCCCCCGAAGTATACGCACTTGGCGCCGAGGCCTGGGAATTGAAAATCGATTATATCCACCGGGTAAATTGGGAAGTCCTGCATCCATATGAAGTCTATCATCAGATGGCTGAATGGTATTGGCGTGCGAGTAACAAATCCAAAGCGATTCAGGCCGAGAAGAATGCGGTTAGGGCATTGAAAGGAAAAAAGTTGAAAAAAATCCATTGACAGCGGTTGAATACAGACTCCTTTTTTACTAGAATTTCCTTCTGGAAATCGGATGGTTTCCGCCTGGCTTTTATTAATTCCATCTGGCTTTTATTAAAATATTTCTTTATGGAATGTCTTTGACAGGATTAATCTCTTTTGGGATTTTCCTTAATCATGCCAGGAACAATTAACTAGGAATTGTCTAAGACCGAATGTTCAGCCCTAATTCCACACCGAGGTAAAATCCCGAAAGATTATAGGGTACTGAAGTAATTGTATGGCCATTGTATTTTGCAACAATTCCTCTGTCGTCAAAATTTATTATTGATGGTTTCTTAATGGACTCGTAAAAGTTTTGCCGTAAAATAATACCTCCCCTGTTGAAAAGATCAATATTGTATCCCATATTTATTTGCCAGTGAAAGAGATGTTTAAATGGGTTATTGCTTATGGAAATTTTGGGTACGACAGCTAATTCTGTCTGTGCATACACCGCATCGAGCGTATTGGCATTGTATACACTGTTATATTTACCGTGCACCGTAAATGTCGGGCCTGCAGTATAACCAAGCACTTTTATGTATTTGTTCCGGTTATCAATAGTCCCTAAATAAAACGGACTGCCATTATCAAAACCTCTGTACGGCGTAAGTTCAATATTTACGGACGGTTTAATAACAAATTGCCTGTCGGTGATATTGGCAGCATGACCGTGCCTGGTATGAACCCAGATTGAACGGCCATAGCCCAAAGAAAAATTACATCCTGCATAATCCCCGATGGCGGCAATGGAAAGGAAACGGAAATATAAAAACTGCTTTTCGTTTCCAACCTCTAAAAAGATGGGTAATGCAAATGCTTTTAATTGCGCAAATGGCTGTATGGCTTTCGATTTGAATACACTGTCGGATCTTGCCCCTGAAAGAGTACTCACCGTGTATGGGAAACTAATACTTAAATTGCCTTTATTCCCGCCCGCCAATAAAACACTTCCACCCGTAAGCGCTCCAAAGGAAACATAGTGATCATGCCGCTGTCGACGGGTACTGTCAGCCTGCTGTGCCCTGATGATTAAGACACAAATGCTGCCTGCAAATGCGAAAAATATTTTTAGGAACAGGGGCTTACTCATTGGAGAGTAAATCTATTCACTTAAATAAAGTGCTTTCGTTTACAAGCCGTTAATATGATGTTTATGAATGGTTAAATGAAAGTGGAAAGATCAACCGTGAAATCATCTCTTCCTATGAACTTACCGGCAGCTGAATGATAAACGTGGTTCCTTCACCTTCTTTGGTTTCCACTTTTATTTCCCCGCCATGCGCTTTCACAATATCATAGCTCAGACTCAATCCCAGTCCCGTTCCCTGCCCTGAGGGTTTGGTGGTAAAGAAGGGCTGGAAGATTTTGTCCACTATTTCCTGCGGGATGCCGCCGCCGTTATCACTAACGCTGATGGACACCTGATTTTCTGACTTTTTTGTTTGCACAAATACCGCCGGATCATAATGTACACCAGCAGATTTCTTTTTCTCATTCGCGGCATAAAAAGCATTGTTGATCAGATTCAGCAATACCCTTCCCATATCCTGCGCCACAACATTAACCTTGCCAATGCTGTTATCCAGATCAGTTTCGGTTTTCACATTGAAGTCCTTTTCTTTTGCACGCAAGCCATGATAAGCCAGCCTGAAGTATCCGTCGACCAATGCATTGAGATCCGTCGGTTCTTTCAAGCCCTTGCTTTGCCGGGAGTGCTGCAGCATTCCTTTCACAATGGAATCTGCCCGTTTTCCGTGGAAGTTGATCTTTTCCGAATTACCTTTTAAATCGATTAAAATATTTTTTACTTCATCATAATTCCCTTTATCCATTTCCGCTGTTGCTTCATCAATCATTTCTTTATTTACTTCAGAAAAATTATTCACGAAGTTTAAAGGATTTTGTATTTCATGGGCTATGCCTGCTGTCAATTCACCCAGTGAGGCCATTTTTTCGGCCTGGATCAATTGTTTCTGAGTAGCTTTCAAATCCATCAGAGCGTTCTCTGCCCTGCTTTTTTCCTCTCTCAAATTTTGCCAGTCTTCCCTGGCCTGTGTCAGGTCCTTAAACCGGGAATAAGCAAGAGAAAAAACGGAAGCCACCCGTTTAACCAAATCCCAGCTCTCCTGCGTAATGACGCCTACAGCAGGCTGGCAGATCGCACCATTTGAAAATTTGCACAGGTGGTAGGCGTCTTCAAGCATCTTTTCGCTGTAATATTCCCGGAGAATGTCGCATCGTGCCTGGCAGTAGTGAACCCACTCCTCCCGGCTATTACCCGAAATCACAATGGACGTTTCTTTGGCGTCTCCATGATAAAACCGCAACATTTCTCTGCCTACCCAGGTATCATCGAGGTTCAGTTCAAATTCGTCACTGACTATGTTGTCTCCGCCGGTGCGGTAATCTTTCAATGCAATCCAGCATTCGGATTTGACCGCCTTTTCATCATAAATATAGATTTGACAGGTTTGCAGTTCGTCTTTACCCAACATACCCATCTCCGAGCGGTAAACCTCAATCAGGTCTTTCAATTCTTCAGGTTGTTGCATTGCCTGTGCCCTGGCCCTTACCCGCTCTAAGGCAGATTCGATTTGTGCCTCTGTTACACTGGCTTCTGCCTTTTGCAAATCAAGGAAGCGGGTGTAGATCAAGCCAAATACCTGCACAACGCGTATCATGATCCTGCACTGCGCTTCAGCGAGCGGCTGACTGGTGACAACATTGATGGTGCCACCGGTAAAAAAGAATGAATAAAAATATTCTGTTTCATTAAATACCTCATGCTTTGGCACCGAGAGATAGGTGGACATGGTTTGGTAATACGACCTGACTTTGTTGCCGGAAAGTATGGTGAGGGAGTATGGTTTGTTCTGCTGCCTGGCCGGGATAATGTTTTCGAATACAGGATGAATATGCAAATTAAAATAATAGAGGATCTGGTTCATTTCCCCGGCGGCAGCATAACTCGTCAGCCATAATTCCATGGCTTCATTGGGATCGTCAAAAATGCCCACGGCAGTATGAATCGCATCAATACCCAATTCATTCAATTGCTGAAATAAAACCGCAGATGTTTCTCCCAATTCAGAACTGGATCGCATGGCCCCGGCTCTGAGCCTTAGGTTATCCAGTGCAGCTTCAATCTCGAGTTCCCGGTTTTTTAATTCCAGTTCACTGGCCTGGTCGGCCAATTGCTTTTTCAGGCTGGTGTTTTCTTCCAATAGCTTTCCCTGCTCCTGGTTATTCATACATTCAATTTAACTAATTGAAAGAAAATTGATGTGCCCGATTACTAAAGAGTAAAGTGATTTGCCTGCAGGCATTCAACAACGCCGGTACCTGACTATCTGCTTAAATGACCAATCTGATTATTCCGCAGTCTGCAGATCAATGATATTTGATATTTCGGTAATGCTGTTGGCAGGGAACCCACCAAGCCGCGCATGCTCACGAATCAGTTCCTCACTGGGGGCGAGGTAAATACAATAAATCTTATCTCCCGCCACATAACTATGTATCCATTGTATTTCCGAACCAAGCGTACATAAGACATTCCTTGATTTTTGAGAAATCGCTTTTAAGTTTTCAGCGGAAAACTTTCCGGCGCCAGGTATTTCTCTTTCAATGATAAATTTTGGCATAACTATTTCATTGTTTTACGAACTAAAATTACAGAATAAAACAATCAAATGATTTCCCGGGTTCTCAGGAATTAAGTTTAACCGAAGCGGTTGTCCCTCTCCTTCCTTGGTCTCCGGGTTTACTTCTCCGCCACCTGCCTGTACCATATCCTAGCTAAGGCTCAATCCCAAACCCGTTCCCTGACCTGCGGGCTTGGTGGTAAAGAATGGCTGGAAGATTTCGTCCCCTAATTCCTGCGGATGCCGCCGCCGTTATCACTAACGCTTATGGACACCTGATTTTCCGACTTTTTTGATTGCACGAATACTGCAGGGTTAAAATTTACACCAGCAGATTTCTTTTTCTCCATTTCTGCATAAGGAGCATCGTTGATCCAATTCAGCAATACTCTTCCCAAATCCTGCGACACAACCTGCCTGGTCAGCCAATTGCCTTTTCAGGCTGACGCTTTCTTCCATTAGCTTTCCCTCTCCTGTTTATTCATACATTCAATTTAACCAATTGAAAGAAAATTAATGTGGGTAGTTACTAAAGCGTAAAGGGATTTGCCGGGAGGCATTCAACCAAGCCTGTACCCGGCTATCAGCTACAATGACCAATCCGGTTATTCCGCAGTCTGCAGATCAATGATATTTGATATTTCAGTAATGGTGTTGGCAGGGATTCCGCAAAGCCGCGCATGTTCACGAATCAGTTCCTCACTGGGGGCGAGGTAAATGCAATAAACCTTATCTCCTGCCACATAACTATGTATCCATTGTATTTCCGAACCAAGCGTACATAAGACATCCCTTGATTTTTGAGAAATCGCTCTTAAGTTTTCAGCGGTAAACTTCCCTGCGCCAGGTACTTCTCTTTCAATGATAAATTTTGGCATGACTGTTTCATGGTTTTATGAACTAAAATTACAGAATTAAACAATCAAATGACTTCCCGGGTTTTTAGTAATTAAGTATAATAGAAGCTGTTGTCCCTTCTCCTTCTTTGGTCTCCAGGTTTATTTCTCCGCCATGTGCTTTTACCATTTCATAGCTAAGGCTCAATCCCAAACCGAATAGGTTTAAAAAATAAACCAGGTAAGTTTCTAAGACCTGATCGGTCCCGGATAAAACATCCACAGTTTGCAGACGTGAAAGGAATGCTGCACCGGGATGATGATGAACTTCCATTTCCTTTAATTAAGATGGTGTTTATTTTTATAAAAAATAATGAGATTGGATGCTTTTGCACGTAAGCTTGTTAACAACGTGGTTTGCGCTTTTGTAACCCTTACATACAATTGCAATTGATTAAACCATTTGTTTAGCAAAGCCCTGTCGTCAGAGAATAATAATGGCCGGTTTAAAATACTGATTCCGCTATCCCTGCCTGAAAGCGAAGAAATGCTCTGAAGTGGTGAAACTGCTTTAAAGTTAGCCAGTTCATTTAACGTGTTACGCACATTATTCTGCGCTTCCTGGTAGACAGTCGTTTCAAAATCATGGGTGTTTCTGTACATTCTTTCATAGTCAAGGATGCTGTCAGCATCCTGTTTCTCAAATAACCTGAAACCGCCCGCATTGGAAAGCTGCGCAATGGTGCGATCGTTTGATAAAAAAGGTCTGTTCACTTTTGAATATTTGACGAGCAGACCCATACAGGATGTTGCGCTGAGATTAGCCGTAACCGTATCATAGCATGGATACATGCTGCTCAGGGCAATTGTTTTAGCTTCATCGAACCGGATAATATCTCCCATTCTCATCGTATCAGACTCGAGGTCTTCCACTAGGGATTGAATGTATTGTTCTCCCTGCTGATTTTCTTTAACATGTTCTCTGATATTCTCTGCAATAAAACCCATGGTTACCGCCAGGAATATCATTAAGAATTCCAGGAAATATTCTTTGAAATTTTTCTTCTTATGAACGTCGGGATGATGGTGTACTTCCATATTTTTTATTTATTCCAGGTGATACTCTTTATTTAACAGGTCAATCAATTTTTTGCCGTCTTCCATTTGTTTTGTTTCAAGGCTTAAGTGGCTATCCAGCATCATCATAAGTGATTTTACCTTGTTCATGTATTCTCTTAAAAGCATACCATCTGTGTTTATTAATTTCAGTTGCAGGGAATCGTTCAATAATATTTCTGCGCCTCCGCGAAAGCCAAATCTGTTAACGAGCGAATAATCAAATATTTTTTGCGACATCTTATTACAGTCACTCATCCAGCCTGCCACATCATCAGCTTCGTGTTTAATTGCACCTTCATAAAAAATGTCATACGCCGTGATGTTGTCTTTGCAGTCCTTATTTTCGATCAGGTTAAAAGCGCCGGTGCTTTTAATTTGTGTGATGGTCCTTTCATTTTGATCGTAGAGGATCAATCCAAAACTGTACATGAAATTGAGATAATAAAGCCGGTGAATATTGTACGGGTTGCCTCCCGCTGCAAGCTTTAGCAAAATGCACAGGCTGTCCAGTTTCTCATACTGTAATTGCGCCGCAGGAATCACCCTGGTCAGTATTGAAGTGTCTGTGAGTATATCTTCTTTGAGGGAAACGATATAGCCTTTTTCTTTTTTGATATCAACCAAAAGTTCACGAAAGCTTTCTGCAAAAAATCCCATGGTTACCGCAAGAAATATCATGAGGAACTCCAGAAAATATTCTTTGAAGTTTTTCTTCTTATGATGAACGTCCGGATGATGGTGAACTTCCATGTTATAATTTGATAGTTTCCGTTTGTTATGCAGATATTGGCAATTGAATTAAGAACTCGGTAAATTCGCCTTCTTTTGTTTCCACTTTTATTTCACCCCCATGTGCATTCACAATATCATAGCTCAAACTCAGTCCTAAACCTGTCCCCTGTCCTGGTGGTTTCGTGGTAAAGAATGGTTGGAATATTTTGTCAATTACTTTTTGCGGGATACCGTTGCCATTGTCTCGCACTCGTATTTCAACTTTATCATCTAGCCCTTTTGTGCTTACTGTAATTGTCGGTTCATAGTTATCCGGTTGTTGTTTTTCCTTTTCTGAGACAGCGTAGAAGGCATTGTTGTATACATTGACCAATACACGAACCATATCCTGCTGGACAAGAGGAATTTTGACAATGCTTTCATCAAAATCCGTTTTTAAGTCGGCCTGGAATGATTTTTTTCTCGCCCGAAAACCGTGGTAACTCAATCTCAGGCATTCATCAGCTACAGCATTAATGTCCACCGGTTCTTTCTGACCTGTGCCTGACCGTGAGTGCTGCAACATTCCCTTTACAATGGCATCCGCTCTCTTGCCGTGATGGATTATCTTTTCTTCATTTGCGCTTATATCATCTGCGATGGCAATAACTTCATTGTTATTGCCGGATCTTGCTTCCCCTTTCAATTCTTCAATAAGCTCCCTGTTGACTTCGGAAAAATTGTTCACGAAATTCAGGGGATTTTGAATTTCATGCGCAATACCTGCCGTGAGTTCCCCGAGGGATGCCATCTTTTCTGACTGGATGAGTTGTGATTGAGTCGATCTGAGTTCCAGCAGCGTGGCTTCTGCCTTTTGCTTTTCCAGGTCGGTTTCCAGTTTTTGCTTTTCCAGCAATGTATAAGCTCTTTTCCGGTGCAGATAATTCCGCCAAACAATTCCTGCGATCATCAAAACCACAAACAACCCAAAGACCAGAATGTATATTTGTATCCTGCTTTTATACTTGGCCTGGGCTGATAAAATTTCTTCCCTCTTTAGTCTTTCATTAAATGTAACATTTTGCAATTCCTTTTCTTTGTCCTGACTAAAAATGCTATCTTTCAATGACTGGCGTAACTCAATATATTTGATGGTACTATCCTTCTGACCTTTCCATTTATAAGCAGTTGTGAGGTTTTGCAAAGCTTCCAATAAGTTTTTCATCTCTGATTCATTGTTCCAGTGCTGCTGAACGGTTCGTGCACAATATATCGCCGAATCCAACTCATGCATTTTTAGGAACAATGTTGACATTCCGGAAAGAACCTGCAATGTGTCTATGAAAATATGATTTTGAATAGCAAGTGCTTTCGCAGCGTGAAAATTCTTCAAAGCGATTGCATAATCACCTTCCTCCATCTGGATCATTGCCAGCAAATAAACCGGGAAGCCCCATACAGCCCCATGAAACAGCTCATTCTTATTGATCGATCTTTGCGTATAATATTTTGCTGAATCAATATTATTGTCCAGCAAATAGATTTGCCCGATTTCGGCTAAGAAAAGAGGTGCCAGCGGGTGACCGGCAAATAGAATTTTCCCTTTTACATTCCCAGCCTCACTCACCCTTTCCCCGGAAAAAGCATGTATTAAAGCATTCTTGTAATCGCCACCAACCCAATAATCATTTTCTATGATTAAATGGGACGTTGCAATCCCTGCCTGATCGTGCAATTCTTCATAAATTTCTAAACCATCCAAAGCAAATTGTGTGGATTCTCCAAAGTTAGTTTTGCCTTGGGCAATTGACAAGAGACAGTCGGCTTCCCCTTTCCGGTAATTTATCCTTCTGGCTAACAGGAGACCCTGCTCGGCGTACATTATTGCAGAATCGATATTCTCCACTTCCTCACTTAAATTGGTTAAGGAATTTACTTCGGCTGTATCCTCTTTATGCATGCGAATAATACCCCTGATGCTATCCTCGAAATTGTTTTGCTGCGCATATATACAGCCATGGGTTATTAAGAAAAAAATTAAGAAAATCTTATTGTACATTCTGGGTTGTTATGATTTACCTGGTGGTAATCGAATAGTAAATGTGACCCCGCTCACCTTGATCTCCCACTACATTTTCTTTGCCGCTGCCATTGACAATGTTTGTTCAGCATAATAATTCAATCAAATTCGCTCCGGTTCTTTCAGTTTTGCTTTGATTGTTAAAAGTATAAGAAAAACCATCAACAACTATGAATTCAATTCCATTTATTTAATTTTCATGGGCTATTGTGATTGCTGATTCAAATACCAATTGAGTGGTTTGTTCTTTAGTGCTGATCGAATTGGGTCTGCAAAATTACAGGCATTGACTGATCGTTCAGGAAATGAATCCATGTAATTACTCTTACCTGCTGAAGTAAAAGGCTGTACAGTTTCCACAAGTTGAAGTTTTTTAGGTATGCTTCCCGGTTAAGACATAGTTCTCTGCAAACGGTATTTATTTGTGAATCTCCAAATAAGGGTTGCGGAATATCTCTTTTGCGGGCTATGTATTTTTTCTACTGTCATCCCCGGAATTAATCACAGGATTACATGAGCTTGTACCAGGTATGATAATGGTAAAAGGAATATTTTTATGAATAAGGTTTTTGTTTAGGAGAGTTTTTTTGTTGTATTCGTATAATGGAAGAGCTTTGGTCGGGATTGAAAAAAACGCAGGAATTACAAACATTATTTTACGAGCATTCACATGAAAAGGGCGATCATGATTTTACCTTCTAAAAAAGCAGGATCTGATTTGAGATCGCTAACCAGACCCATGATATATACCCTTTCTTTGCTTTAGCTGAAGGGTATTCTATTCCATTCTCCGCAAAAAAAACCCATTGTACCAGCAAGAAAAATCATCAGGAATTCCAGAAAATATTCTTTGAATGTTTTCTTTTCAATTTTAGGTGATGATGAATTTCCATATTTTCTTGATGATTAGTTTTTCAAATTATACTTGTCGCCGATCATTTTCTTTATGTTTCCGGCTTTGTGCATTATTTCATTGATGGCGTTCCTGATCGTTATGCTTAATCCTTTCACTTCACTGATGCTCATCAAACAGTCATTGACAGCCTTCTCATCCACGGATCTCAGGTAAAGGGTATCCCTGGGATAAATGATGTGATCTGCACTATCGATCACTTTTGCAAAATCATAACCATTCAGCAGTGGCCTGCAATGCTGAGCGAGTT
Source organism: Puia sp. (assembly GCA_035308805.1). Lineage (GTDB taxonomy): Bacteria > Bacteroidota > Bacteroidia > Chitinophagales > Chitinophagaceae > Puia. The sequence goes on from DATGFZ010000142.1 coordinate 10,407, forward strand.
CCCGCTTGATGGACAGTAAGATCTCCTGGAGTGAAGCGGCATAATCCACCCGTTTATAATATTCACTAAGACTGTCTGAGGTCTGTTTATCTGTAATCAGTCTCATTTCACCGGCATTTTTCGCCTGGTCAATGGTCCTGTCAGTGATATAGACCCTGATACTTTGTTGTCGCAACATTATTCTTAATGAATAATAAATCACATTGGCGGGTGTTTTAACCGATACCTGTTTTAGGAGATCCGGCAGCGAGTCACCCGGATGGATCTGCTGTCGTTCGATGGAACCTGTGAGTACCGGAAGTCTCTGCTCATCCATGGAGAGGTCTTCCATAAAAGATATCAGGTATTGTCTTTCCCTTTCTTTATCAGAAAAATGTTCCCTGATATTCTCTGCAAAAAAACCCATGGTTACTGCAAGAAATATCATTAAAAATTCTAAAAAATATTCTTTGAATTTCTTTCTCTTATGATGAACGTCGGGATGATGGTGTACTTCCATATTTACTGAAGGTTATATTCTTTTTTTATAAGATTAATTAATCTTTTGGCGTTTTCATATCGCACGACAGCTCCTTTATTATTTACTTCTGTTACTGAAAATAAATAATGATATGCCATGATAACCGAATTAATGACATCCAGATTCTCTGAGTGGAATGCCGGGTTACCTGCAGGTCTTTTTAAATTTCCTTTTGCACCGAATTTCGTGGAAACAACGTCAAACATTTTTTGAAAAATATATCCTTCGAATAATTTGCTATTGGCTAAATGAACTTCAGATAACTTTTCATTTTGAAGAGTGTTCACTCCCGGAAACCATTGCAGTGATTGATAGTAATCCGAAATGCTGTCGAGCAATTTCCTTGGCTCAATTAATTTCAGCGCTGCGGAACTTTTCATCTGTTCAAACGTTTTGGTGCTTGGTGTATACGTGTTATTGGTGGCTGTAACATACCTTGCAATAAAATAAATATTGGAAGTGTTCGAACGGTCTGTTTCCAATAATGTGATCAGGGTATCTATTTTCCGGTCGCTCAATTGATTTTCTGATATGTAGTAATCGTACATGGCGACGTCTGCCTGCAGATCTGCAACCATCGATTGCATATCATTTTCTATTTCTGATTTATCTTTGAAATACTCCCTTAAATTTTCTGCAAAAAAACCCATGGTTACTGCAAGAAATATCATCAAAAATTCTAAAAAATATTCCTTGAATTTCTTCCTCTTATGATGGACGTCCGGATGATGGTGTATTTCCATGATTTTAGGTTGATCGTTTTTATTTCTTACCCGGATATCGGTAATTGAATAACAAACTCTGTAAACTCTTCTTCTTTTGTATTCACTTTTATTTCACCGCCATGAGCTTTTACAATATCATAGCTCAATGATAAACCCAATCCGGTTCCCTGGCCGGTTGGTTTTGTGGTAAAGAATGGCTGAAAGATTTTATCATTTACTTTCTGCGGAATACCATTACCATTATCCATTACCGTTAGTATGACTTTATCACTGATCTTTTTTGTACTTACTGAAACAGTTGGCTCATACCCTTGAATCTGTTGCTTGCTTTTTTCTCCAACGGCATAAAAAGCGTTGTTGAATAAATTAACCAATACACGAACCATGTCCTGCTGAATAAGGGGAATCTTGTCAATGCTTTCATCAAAATCTGTTTTCAGATTGGCATTAAAAGATTTATCTCTTGCGCGAAGTCCGTGGTAACTTAATCTCAGGCATTCGTCAGCCAGGGCATTGATGCTAACAGGTTCTTTTTGGCCTGTGCCTGACCGCGAGTGCTGTAGCATTCCTTTTACTATTGCATCAGCTCGTCTGCCATGATGGATTATTTTTTCTTCATTTTCAGTAAGATCTTTTGCAATGATCTTTACTTCATCGTAATTCCCTTTCTGAATTTCTTCATTCATTTCAGCAAGTAATTCTTTATTTACTTCAGAAAAATTATTTACAAAGTTCAACGGGTTCTGTATCTCATGTGCAATGCCTGCAGTTAATTCTCCAAGACTCGCCATTTTTTCTGATTGTATCAATTGAGCCTGGGTTGTTTTTAATTCAGTATATGCTTTTTCTATCTCCTTTGCCTGGGCAAGTTCTTTTTCCCTTGCTTTGGCAAGCAGCCTTTCTTCCACCACTTTTCTTCGTATGCGGTCGATAAGGACTATGCCCGCGATCAGACAAAGCCCGTAAAACACATATGCCCACCACGTGCGGTACCAGGGGGGCAGCACTTTAAAGGAATAAGTAACCGGTTCGCTCCATGCTCCATTGGACTTGCGGGCCTTTACCATAAAGGTGTAGCTGCCTTCATACATATTTCCGAAGGTGGCGCTGGTGGTTTTTGTTACCGGGCTCCACTGATTTTCATAACCCTGGAGCATATACTGGTATTCCACCTGCTGCGGCATGCTCGTTTCCACTGCGTTAAAGTCAATGGTGACATGGTTTTGATCGTAAAGTAATTCCAGGTTTTGGGGAAGCAGGTAAAACCTGCTGATGCTGTCAAATTTTATGCCCTCAAATCTTTTGATCACCGAATCCCGGTCTGCCGGGGAAATCATTTTGCCATAGGCCATGGATTCCTGGTACATACTTTTGGCGCTGTCTTCCGCATTATCCAGTTTCCCTCCCGATTGAACGTCGAACCAGCAAATATTTTCCCCATTCACTTTTATTTTTTGAATGACCAGAACCGGCACAGCTTCCGATTTTTGCAAAGAATGGTAATCAAATCGCACGAGTCCGCTGCCTGTGCCAGCCCAGATGATGCCCATCTTATCGCAATACATCGCCTCGGAATTGACATCTCTTACCGGGTACCCGGTGTGCCGGTTATAATATTCTATCTTCTTAGCCACCTGCGAAAAAGGAAGAGCGCTGATTTCGGCGGGTAGTACCGTGAACCCAAGATTGGTGCCGACAAA
>DATGFZ010000143.1:0-2735 GCA_035308805.1 Puia sp.
TGACCCATCAATATATTTTACGTGAAGTCTGGGGCGAAGAATACCTGAGTCATTTGCAATACCTGCGTGTGTTTATTGCCCAATTAAGAAGGAAAATCGAAAAGAATGAAAACAGTCCGCAGTATATCCGTACGGAATCCGGAGTCGGATATCGCTTTGTGGTGCCTGATTGAAATGATTATTGAATATTTATCTGGGTTGCATTATCAATTTTCCAGTCATTTTTATTTTGCAAAAAGGCAATGATACTGAAATCTTTACCGGTAAACCCTGCCGGCAAAATGAAATGTATGGTTTGGTGTGCGGATGAAGCGTCAATGGTTTGTAAATCAAGCACGATATTGATGTGGTGCAGTTGCTTGCCATTATTTTCTCCGCGTTTAACGTCACTTTGCGCCCGGAGCTGAACCAAAGCAACATTAATGGTTTCATTCGAATGGTCAGCGGATGCTAACTCAACCGAAACATTTTTCCCGTCTATGATTTTTGCAGAAATGTCAAATGGCCTGATCATTTCACTGTTGAGTTCTTTCGAAATCGTTTGCTGCAACTTGTTTTTATCTGAACCGACAAACTCCGTTTTTCCATTGACAATAATTTGCGGCGTGTACACACTGTTTAATTTTAGCGATGATGCATACTGTTTTTGACGGTTTGAAAAAGCACTCTTGCTGTAAACATCTTTCCATCCTAAGTAATTCCAATAATCAACATGGTAACCCAAAATAAAAACGTTCTCTTCATTTTGTTTGGCCAAATCAGCAACCACCGCATCAGCGGGCGGACAACTCGAACATCCTTCCGAAGTAAAAAGCTCGACAACGGCAAACCCTTTTCCCGCTTTGCTTGCAGATTTGTTTAAGAACCCAAATATGGTCAATGCCGTTGCCGTCAGGAAAATGACTGCAAAAAAATATTTTTTCATGATCGGTAATTTTTTTCATTCAAAGTACCCGGCCGAAAACACCCTGAAAAAAGAAGGGTGTATCAACAAGTTTCCCTTTTACATACAAAGTTAATAACAGATTGAAAGGATTCTGTCGTCTGCATGACCAACCGGGGAAAAACAGGCACCCGTTTTTCCGGGACTTCCTCCCAAGATCCATGAAGCAGGAAGTGGTTTTTTCCCGCTTGGCAGAATCACTAATTGTATTTCATTTTATATAAGAGAATGACGGTCGCAAATACTAAGGTGATGGCGTTGGCTATAATGATCGGAATATTTGCACTGAGCAAACCATAGACAAGCCACAATAAGGTGCCGAGCGTAAACAAAAAATACATCCGAAGAGAAATGCCGGAAGTGTTTTTTGTCTGAATCGTTTTAAGGGCCTGGGGTAAAAAAGAAATGGTTGTGCAGAATGCAGCGAAGAGACCAATGATGGTAATAATAAGTGCGTTCATACATTAATTGATTAACGGGAAGCAGGCAAACAAAATCAAAAATAAGCATCTTGTGCGATTTCATTTTTAAATACATGAATACCGCAATAATTTTCTATTTTCAGAAAACCAAATAATTGCCATGAATCGATTGCACACTGCAGACTACGTTGTTTTCCTGATTTACTTTTTTGTTGTTTCCGGCTATGGATATTATGTATACCACAAAAAGAAAAAAGTGCAAACGGATTCAAAAGATTTTTTTCTCGCCGAAGGCGCATTAACATGGTGGGCGATTGGGGCATCATTGATCGCATCAAATATATCTGCAGAACATTTTATCGGCATGGCAGGCTCCGGTTTTGCATTGGGTTTATCCATCTCCACCTACGAATGGATGGCAGCTGCCACTTTAATAATTGTCGCCATTTTTTTTATTCCGGTCTATTTGAAAAATAAAATATACACGATGCCGCAGTTTTTAGCTAAGCGGTACAATGACAAGGTCAGCACCATCATGGCGGTTTTTTGGTTGCTCGTATATGTTTTTGTAAATCTCACTTCCATCATTTATCTCGGCGCGCTGGCGGTATCCTCCATTTCAGGAATAAGTTTTGAATGGTGCATGACCGGACTTGGATTGTTCGCCATTTTTGTTACACTGGGGGGTATGAAAGTTATCGGCTACACCGATGTGATACAGGTGGCCATACTCGTTATGGGTGGATTGGTTACCACATACCTGGCACTCACTCTATTGTCAAGCCATTTTGGATTTGGAAATAATATTTTAAAGGGATTGAGCCTGATCCGGCAAAAAGCCCCTTCTCATTTTCACATGATATTTGACAGATCAAATCCGTTTTATAAAGACTTGCCCGGACTTTCTGTTTTGGTTGGCGGTATGTGGATCAACAATTTAAATTACTGGGGCTGCAATCAATACATCACTCAACGTGCGCTGGGTGCTGATCTGAAAACGGCACGCAGCGGAATTTTATTCGCTGCATTTTTAAAACTACTCGTTCCGGTTATTGTTGTTATTCCGGGCATCACCATGTTTGTGATGCACCAAAATGGAATGTTCATCCAGCAAATGTCTGACGTAAACGGAATGATCAAACCAGATCAGTCTTACCCGACCCTCATGAATTTATTGCCCAACGGGCTAAAAGGTTTGGCGTTTGCTGCACTAACGGCAGCTATCGTTGCATCACTGGCCGGAAAAGCAAACAGCATCTCCACCATTTTTTCATTGGATATTTATAAAAAATATTTTCACAAAACGGCCAGCGAGAAACAATTGGTAAAAACCGGACGTTTTGCGGTCATTTTTGCCATGGTCATTGCCA
>DATGFZ010000144.1:0-5280 GCA_035308805.1 Puia sp.
AGGCTTTTTTGCCTGAATGCTTCATACAAAGTTACTGCACAGGCAACGGAAATATTTAATGATTTTATCATCCCAACCTGGGGAATAATGTAATTTCCATCGGACAGCTCCCTGATCTCTTCGCTTACGCCATCATGCTCATTGCCAAAAATGAGTGCTATTTTTTGGGTAAAATCTATTTCAAACAGGCTGATTGAATTTGCATCAAGGTGTGTCGTAAAAATTGCATTGTACTTTTTTCTTAATGCAGCAAAACAGATCGCGGCATCGGTGAATTGATGTATGGTTAACCATTTTGCTGCGCTGCTGCTGCTTTTTGCTCCCCATTTTTTGTGTCTGGGAATTTTTGTATTCAACACATAAATTTCCATCATTCCAATTGCATCACATGTCCTCATCACCGCAGAAATGTTATGCGGGTCAAATACGTTCTCCAGCACGACGGTGATGTTATCCTGTCTATGGTCCAACACACTGGTGATTCGATCCTTTCTTTGGGGTGTCATTTACCTTAATTTATATCTTGAATCGGGATTATTTTCCATTATGGGAAGATAAATACACAACTATTTTTATTTACATGCTTTAATAATCAGCGTTTTATACTATTGGCATTCTATTGGTAATTCATAAACTATATAAACTTAACGACTTCTCTGAATTCAAAAAGAAAATAAGTAATAGAACGAAGCGATAAATTTAAAATTTGAAGGCCATCAATAGTTAAATATATAATCGTTTTATTACCGAATTAAAATAAAAACTCTCCTCAAAAGGGGGGTTTTTATTTTTTACTGAATGATACAGGAAAATCTACCGGATCAAAACAGAAGTCCCCTTCAAAAAATATTTTTTCCCGGTGTCTCCATCAACGTATTGAAGGGTCCACACATAGGTTCCGGTGTCCTGGGGTTTGCCATTGATGGTTCCATCCCATTTTTTTAGCCAGTCCCTTGTTTCAAAAACAAGTTGCCCATACCGATTGTAAACTTTGAACTCAAGATTGATTGCCTTAAATGCATTTAGCGGATACAGATAATCGTTATGTCCATCGCCGTTTGGCGTAAAGCCATTGGGAACGGTAATGTAGCAGCTCTTTAATTTTGTTACTGTTTTTCTTGAGGTATCATAACATCCTAAATTATTTTCTGAAATTAACAGGACGGTATAAATGACCTGGTCGTAACCAGAAGGATAAAGATGCGCTTCCGGATTTTGATCCGTGCTGTTTGAACCATCGCCAAAATCCCAATACCATGATGAAATATTTCCCGTGCTGTTGTTTACAAACAGCACTTTGTCCGTCGGGCAAACAGTATCCGGCGCGCTGAATGAGGATTTAAATCCGTTATCCAAGGAAATAATTGCATCGGCGGTATCACTGCAAACACCATTGCTGACGATCAATTGCGCGGTCTTATTTCCAAAAACAGAATCGATTTCCAAAGGATTTTGCAGGGAGCTGGACGCACTGTCAAATGTCCATTTCCATTGGTTTATTCCATTTGCCCCTGAGTTGTTAAATTGAATACTATCGTATTTGCATCCCAAAAAAACCTGCTCGGTAAAGTGTGCAGACACGGTATCCCTGGTTGTAAAATTGATTATTTGCCCCGCGGGTGTTTGTTCGTTGCATTCATCAATGATGGTATTGCCATCGCTGCCCTTGACAAGTTTTATTTGATAAGCTCCGTTGGAAAATATCGGCGTGTTCAGGGTAATGAGAATAACATTTGTAAGATCAGTCGATGGATTGCAATTTCCGGTTGCAGACAGAATCGCAACTCCCGATGTTCCGGAGATGACAAAATCACTCCCATCGGGGGCTATCGTTGAACATTGAATGGGTTTACTAAAAACGATTTGCAAAACATCGGGTGCACAACCGGGGGGTGATAAACTATCAAACGGTGTCGGGGCCAACGGTATGATGGAAAATGTTGAACTGTCTCCAACAGGAACACTGTTATGGCAGTCGTCGAGTAATGAATTGTCGTCTGTTCCGATTTTTGCCTGGATTAAATAATTCCCAACGGGCAATGGATTGTTCAACTTGATGAGCACGGAGTCAAAATCAAAACCGTTATCGCAATCAACGCCGGTCGCAGAGACTATGGATGATAAACCAGATGAAATGCCAAAATCACTTCCGTTGGCATCCAGCGATAAACAAGTCACTTTCTTTGAAAGTTTTAGGCTGATGACGGTTGCATCGCAGTTGATTGTTGCCTGTTGGAACATGGGAATGGTGGGGTCGGTAATGCTTGCTGTTCCCCCATTAAACGTCAATTGATATCCGCTCTGCGAATTGGTATAATGACTGACCAGCAATAAATAAGTATGCCCTTTGATAAGGTTTGGCATTTTGGCAAAAGTGGGTGCGTAACCCTGGGTAGGATCAGAGGCGCATTGAATAAATGTTGCTCCCGTGTTGGATGCTCCGGTCACTCCAGAGGATCCGGACCAGTTGCCGGTAACAATTAAATTACTGTCTGTAAAAACATCATTCGGGTTATGACCCGTTATATCATAAAGCTGCCAATCGTAATCATCACCCAGGTTGTTGGGCGTTATCTGAAATCCCAGGGATCCTGAACTGTAGCAGGTGAATTCGTACCAAAATGGATTTAAATCCCTGTATCCACCCTGGGCCAAAGCATCAGGGCAACCGGGAACGTCAATAGAATGTGAGCTGCATAATGGAACGCTGGCTTGTTTAAATGTATCAACTCCGCAAACGGGGAATGCAGTGGAAGGCGTTTGACCGATGGTCGTACATGCTGACTGAGGTTTTACTTCAATCATGGATAATAGCGCCACCAATAATGATAAAATAGTTTTCAGCATTCTTGTTAATTAAGACGGATTCAATTAGAACATCGTTGCAAGGGTAATGATTTTTTTTTGCTGATCGCACAGAATGTTTAACGATTGGTGATCTTTCTATCATTTTTGGAATTTTTTTCCGAAAAATGGAAGGATTTGCGCCGTCACTTTATTTCTACATGCTGCTAATCAATGCCTAATGGCTTTGGTACAGAATTCGATCTCATAGGTATGACCGGTTTTACTCCCTCGACCCTAAAACGTTAATTTGATAGCTACAGAAGGAAATAAAATTAAAAATTTGACGGCCATCAATAGATTAAAATAATTTTCTTTCACAGATTGTCAAAGTAAGCTGAACGAATCCTCCTGCCATGGGAGGATTTTCGTTTTTTCAAGCATATATTTCAATAGTCCGGTCCATTACTTAAGCAGGTAAAGCAGGATCAATCAATACTAATAATGTAATCTATTTTCCTAGACTTTTCACTGTTTTCCCCTATTTTTGCCGTCCCTGAAATTTTACTCAGGCTAATCAACTTATGGATAAATTGATCTACTTGGTTCCTGTAACAGGAATTATAGGCTTGCTGTATACAATAATCAAATTTTCATGGGTATCAAAACAAGATGCGGGAACTGCCCGCATGCAGGAAATCAGTAAATATATTGCAGAGGGTGCCATGGCATTTCTGCGTGCAGAGTGGAAAATACTTTCGTACTTCGTCGTCATCGGCGCTCTCCTGCTTGCTTTGATGGGAAGCAGCAACCCAAATTCACATTGGTCAATAGCCATTGCATTTATTATAGGTGCCGTCTTAAGCGCCACGGCAGGTTACATCGGCATGCGCAGCGCCACAAGAGCAAATGTGCGAACAGCCCAGGCAGCACGTACCAGTTTAAGCAAAGCCTTGCAGGTTTCATTCACCGGTGGTTCAGTCATGGGGCTTGGTGTTGCCGGACTGGCTGTGCTGGGTTTGAGCGGATTATTTATCATATTGAAATCTATATTTGCTCCCGATGCACTCGTGAATTCTCCCGAAATGCTGCGGACGATTGAAGTGCTGACCGGTTTTTCTCTGGGTGCTGAATCAATTGCCTTGTTTGCGCGTGTGGGGGGCGGCATTTATACCAAGGCTGCAGATGTAGGCGCTGACCTGGTTGGAAAAGTTGAAGCAGGAATTCCCGAAGATGATCCGCGTAACCCGGCCACGATTGCAGACAATGTTGGAGACAATGTTGGGGATGTCGCCGGTATGGGTGCGGATTTATTTGGATCTTATGTTGCGACTGTTTTAGCCACAATGGTTTTGGGGCAGGAAACGGTCTCTGCGGATCAGTTCGGGGGAATGGCTCCGATCTTATTGCCCATGATGATCGCGGGCATCGGGATAATTTTTTCTATCATAGCAACCTTTTTTGTTCGCATCAGCGATACGGCTGGTGTCAATACATCGAGTGTGCAAAAAGCGCTCAACATGGGCAATTGGGGTTCAATCATTCTTACGGCTTTGGCCTGCATCGGCCTGGTTTATTATATTCTTCCGGATACCATGGTTTTACGCAATCATGAATTTACCAAGTGGGGAGTTTTAGGCGCGATCGGGGTTGGTCTGGTAGTAGGTACGATGATGAGTATGATCACAGAATATTATACGGCGATGGGTAAACGCCCTGTGCTGTCCATTATTCGTCAATCATCGACAGGTCATGCAACAAATGTTATCGGTGGTTTGGCGATAGGAATGGAATCCACCTGTCTTCCCATTTTGGTTTTGGCAGGAGGTATTTGGGGATCTTTTGAATGTGCGGGTTTATATGGCGTCGCCATTGCCGCTGCGGGAATGATGGCTACTACTGCGATGCAGCTCGCAATCGATGCTTTCGGTCCGATTGCTGATAACGCAGGAGGCATTGCAGAAATGAGTGAGCTGCCAAAAGATGTTCGTGAAAAAACGGATGTCCTCGATGCCGTGGGCAATACGACTGCGGCGACGGGGAAAGGTTTTGCCATCGCTTCTGCAGCATTAACGGCCCTTGCTTTGTTTGCCGCATTTGTCGGCGTCGCGGGCATACGTGGAATCGATATCTATAAAGCAAAAGTTCTGGCAAGTTTATTTGTTGGAGGGATGATCCCGTTTATTTTTTCATCACTTGCGATACGTGCGGTCGGCCAGGCCGCTATGGCGATGGTGGAAGAAGTGCGCCGTCAGTTCAGAACGATTCCCGGAATCATGGAGGGCACCGGTAAACCGGAATATGACAAATGCGTGGCTATTTCTACTGAAGCATCAATCAAAAAAATGGTATTGCCTGGTGCGATTGCCATTATTTCTCCTTTGATCATCGGATTTATTCTGGGGCCGGAGGCGCTTGGAGGTTTTCTGGCAGGGGCAACTGTTTGCGGTGTGCTGATGGGTATGTTTCAAAACAACGCCGGAGGCGCGTGGGACA
>DATGFZ010000145.1:0-11805 GCA_035308805.1 Puia sp.
GGTTCTGGCATCAGTGGCGGCTGGGCTGCGAAAGAACTTACTCAAAATGGGTTAAAGGTTTTGATGCTTGAGCGGGGAAGAAATTTTGAACATGTAAAAGATTATAAATCTGCTGATAAAAATCCATGGGATCTTGAACATCATGGCAGAGCAACACAGGTACAGTTAAAACAACACCCGATCATTGCGCGTACCTGGGGAAAATCCGAGCCGATTATGGATTACTGGGCAAACGATGTTGATTGTCCATACACAGAAGTCAAACCTTTTAAGTGGTGGCGATCTTACCAATTGGGTGGTCGTTCCATTTTATGGGGAAGACAAAGTTATCGCTGGAGTGATTTTGATTTTAATGCAAATGCTGAAGACGGATGGGCAATCGATTGGCCGGTTCGTTATAAAGACATTTCACCTTGGTATGATCATGTTGAAAAATTTATTGGTGTTAATGGTTCGCTCGAAGGATTGCAACAATTACCCGACGGACATTTTTTGCCAGCCATGGAATTGAATTGTGTTGAAAAGGATGTTTCTGCAAGAATAAAAGAAAAGTATAACGGTAACAGACACTTGATAATTGGCCGAAGCGCAAATTTAACTGCCCCGGTTGAAGGAAGAACGCAATGTCAATATCGCAATCGCTGTTGGGAGGGATGTCCATTCGGCGCATATTTCAGCACACAATCTTCCACGTTGCCCGCTGCTGCCAAAACCGGAAACCTAACGGTTCGTCCCTGGAGTATCGTCACAAAAATTATTTACGATAAGGATGCTAAGAAGGCAAAAGGTGTTGAAATCCTTGATGCGGAAAATAATAAAACTTATACATATTATTCCAAGATAGTCTTTGTAAACGCATCTGCATTGAATAGCGCATGGGTGCTGATGAATTCTGCAACGGACGTTTGGCCGGAGGGTTTGGGAAGCAGTTGCGGAGAATTAGGCCATAATATTATGGATCATCATTACAATGTCGGCGCTTCAGGTATTGTTGATGGTTATGAAGACAAATATTATTACGGGAGAAGACCCAATGGATTTTATATTGTCCGCTTCGCGAATTTGTTTGGGGATAAAAGAGATTTTCTTCGTGGATTTGGCTATCAGGGCGGCGCGAGCCGTGAAGGATGGAGCAGGAGCGTTGCTGAATTGAGTATCGGCGCACAGTTTAAGGAGGAACTTACGGAACCCGGCACGTGGACAATCGGCATGACAGGGTTTGGAGAATTGTTACCATACCATGAAAATAAGATTATGCTCGATAAAAATAAAAAAGATAAATGGGGATTGCCAGTGCTTGCAATGGATGCAGAGTTAAAAGATAATGAGAAGAAAATGCGTAAAGCAATTCTGGAAGAATCAAAAGCAATGTTTGAAGCAGCTGGTGTTAAAGAAATAAAAACATGGGATGGTGGACATGAAATTGGGGATGGAATTCATGAAATGGGAACGGCGAGAATGGGAAAAGATTCGAAGACTTCGGTATTAAATATGCATAACCAAGTTTGGGATGCAAAAAATGTTTTTGTAACGGACGGAGCTTGCATGGCTTCAAGTGCCTGTCAAAATCCATCACTTACTTACATGGCGTTGACAGCGCGAGCTGCGAATTTTGCAGTGAGTGAGCTCAAAAAGAGTAATATTTGATCAATATCCAATGCCTCCATGGGAGCCATTGTGTATTTTTTGAACTGTAATTTTATAAATTTTTTTATGCCCGGCGATAGTACTTTAAACATTAATTCAGGAGGTGTCGCAAAAAACACCTTCGATGCAATTGTAATTGGCAGCGGAATCAGTGGCGGCTGGGCTGCAAAAGAATTGTGCGATCATGGGTTAAAAACGCTGGTGCTTGAGCGCGGAAAAGATGTCGTGCACTTAAGGGATTATCCTACTGCAACAAAAAACCCTTGGGATTTTCCACATCGCGGACAAATGCCTGTTAAAGTATTGGATGAAAATCCAGTCGTCGCAAGATGTTATGCTTTTGGTGAGTCTTCCCAACATTTTTTTGTAAAAGATGTGGAACATCCTTACGTGCAGGAAAAACCATTCGATTGGATCCGTGGTTACCAGGTTGGTGGAAAGTCTTTACTGTGGGCTCGGCAAACGCAGCGCTGGAGCAAATTTGATTTTGCAGGACCTGCGCGTGATGGTTTTGGAGATTGGCCGATCAGCTATGCAGATATTGCCCCATGGTATTCTCATGTTGAAATATTTGCGGGAATCAGTGGTAACAAAGATGGATTGGAAACTTTGCCTGATGGCGAATTTCTTCCCCCCTGGCAATTAAATTGTGTTGAGAAAAATATCCAGGAAAAAATTGCATCCAGTTATAAAGATCGTTTTCCGATTGTTGGTCGCTGCGCCCATCTTACACAACCAAAACAAATCCATTTTGATCAGGGCCGACAACAATGCCAGGCAAGAAGTTTGTGTGAGCGCGGTTGCCCTTTTGGCGGTTATTTCAGTTCCAATTCAACAACCATTCCATGGGCGATGAAATCTGGCAACCTCACTTTGCAACCGAATTCAGTTGTACATTCAATTATTTATGATGACAAAAAAGGTAAGGCGGTTGGCGTAAAAGTTATTGATGCACACACAAAGCATGCAACTGAATATTTTGCCAAAATAATATTTGTAAACGCAGCCTGTCTAAACACAAATCTTGTTTTGCTCAATTCAAGATCAAGCCGTTTCCCAAATGGCTTGGGAAATGATAATGGATTGCTTGGAAGATATGTTTGTTTTCATAATTATCGGGGCACGGTATCGGCAACATATGATGGACCGTCCGATAAATATTATTATGGTAGAAGACCAACCCAGGCCATGATGCCTAATTTCAGAAATGTTTATAAACAGGAGATGGATTTTCTCAGGGGATACATGGTTCATTACAGCGCGGGTCGTGGCAACGCTTATGTGAAAGAAGGTGAAGAGGAACTCGGTGGCAAATTTAAAGATGCCCTTACGGAAGCAGGTGACTGGAATGTGTTTGCTATGATGCAGGGTGAAACAGTACCGAAAGAAACCAATCATGTTCGGTTGAGTGAAGATAAAAGAGATGAATGGGGAATTCCGCAGCTCGTCACATCTGTTGGGTATGACGATAATGATGAAAAGGTTTTAAGGGATTTTCTCACTCAAACTTCGGAAATGCTGGAGAAGGGAGGATGTAAAAATATCAACCAGCGAGACAGCAAGCAGGCGCCAGGTTTGGATATTCATGAAATGGGCGGATGCAGAATGGGAAAGGATCCGAAAAAATCTTTGTTGAACAACTGGAATCAATTTCATAATTGCAATAATGTTTTCGTAACTGATGGCGCATGCATGGCATCGACCAGCACACAAAATCCGTCAATAACATTTATGGCACTGACGGCCCGCGCTGCAAATCACGCCGTGGAAGAGTTGAAGAAAGGGAATATATAGGACGTGAGGCAGGTGGAAAAATGAAAAGGGCTCCATGTCACTATTGATGTTTTTAGGTCGTCTACAATGAACGAACAGGAGAAGAATTCGGGCTAACCATGGCAAGTGGGTTACCGGGTTGGCAAAAAATGAAAATCTAAAAATAAAAAATAAATAAAACCGGAACCCATAACCAAAAATAAGAAAATGTAAATATTATGCCAGGGGACAGTACAGTAAATATCAATTCCGGAGGTGTAAACAAAAATACCTATGACGCAATTGTTATTGGCAGTGGAATAAGCGGAGGCTGGGCAGCAAAGGAATTGTGTGAACAAGGATTAAAAACGTTGGTACTGGAACGTGGAAGAATGGTTGTGCACAACAAAGACTATCCGACGGCTACGATGAACCCGTGGGATTTTCCGCATCGCGGAGAAATGCCGAAAAAATTTGTTGATGAAAATCCATTGATAACAGAAGCGGCAGGTTTTGATGAATCCACATCGCATTTTTTTATAAAAGACAAAGATCATCCTTACATTCAGGAAAAGCCTTTTGAGTGGATTCGTGGTTACCAGGTTGGTGGCAAATCAATTATCTGGGGGCGCGCTTGCCCGCGTTGGAGCAAATATGAATTTATTAATCCGGCAAAATATGGATACGGAATTGAGTGGCCGATAAGCTATGACGATGTTGCGCCATGGTATTCGCACGTAGAAACTTTTGCCGGCATCTGCGGGAACCGGGACGGGTTAGAAGCGATGCCCGACGGAGAATATTTACCGCCGTTTGATTTTAATTGCCCGGAAAAAGATTTGCGTGATAAAATAAGTTCCCATTATAAAGATCGTTTTATGATCCAGGGAAGATGGGCGCAATTGACGGAACCGAAAGAAATTCATCTCAAACAAGGACGAGGAAAATGCCAGGCGCGCGATGAATGCATGCGCGGATGCCCGTTTGGCGGTTATTTCAGCTCGGTGTCATCAACACTACCGTGGGCTGAAAAAACAGGCAATCTTACGATCCGTCCATTTTCAGTTGTACACTCCATCATTTTCGACGAGAAAAAAAACAAGGCAGTTGGTGTAAGAATTATTGATACGAACACGCACCAGGCGACAGAATATTTTTCAAAAATTATTTTTGTAAATGGCTCTGCCCTGAACAGTAATTTGATCTTGCTCAATTCAACATCAAATCGGTTTCCAAATGGCTTTGGAAATGATAATGGGCTGCTTGGAAAATACGCGTGCTTTCAGAATTATCGGGGTTCCGTAGGAGGCAAGGTTGAAGGTTATGAGGACAAATATTTTTATGGGAGAAGAACTGCGGAATGCATGATGCCAAATTTCAGAAACATTCATAAAAATGACATGGAATTTGTCGGGGGATATATGGCCTTTATGGGTTGTTACCGAGAGCGTGGAAACGGTGATGCATCGCAAGATCAGATCGGTGCTGCTTATAAGGAGGCAATGAGCGAAGCGGGTCCCTGGGGCGTATATATTTATATGCAGGGGGAGACGGTTCCGAAAGAAACAAATACATTGACATTAAGCAAAGACAAAAAAGATGAGTGGGGAATTCCATTGCTTGTTACCAATGTGGGGTACGATGATAATGATGAAAAGTTATTGAAGGATTTCTTAACCCAGAGCAGTGAGATGTTTGATAAATGCGGAATAAAAAATATCACCCAGCACGATAATCATTGGGCTCCTGGCAGAGATATTCATGAAATGGGCGGATGCAGAATGGGAAAGGATCCAAGAACATCTTTGCTGAACGGCTGGAATCAGTTTCATAATTGTAAAAATGTTTTTGTTACCGATGGTGCATGCATGACGAGTACGGCTAATCAAAGCCCATCGATTTTTTATATGGCATTGACGGCGCGTGCTACCAATTATGCAGTAAGTGAGATGAAAAAAGGAAACTTGTGATTCAAAATGCGGAAAAGACTCAATTACCCCATAAGCAGAACGCGGCTTTGGATAATTTTCAAATTGACCAGTTAAAATCATTGTTATATCAATAAAAATCAGGAAATTTAATTTCATAACGTACAAAAAAATAAATTATGAACAGACGTGAAGCGTTGTCAAGTGTTGCACTTTTGCTGGGTGGAACCATTGTTGGAGCAGAAGTGTTTTTATCCGGTTGCGGCCCTGCAGATAAGAAGTATGGTGCCACGCTGACTTTTACTCCGGATGATGTTTCTTATCTCGATGAAATTGCCGAAACAATCATTCCGGCAACGACATCGCCGGGCGCGAAAGATGCAAAAGTCGGACAGTTCATGACGGTTATCGTAAACGATTGCTATGAAGATAAGGACCAAAAAATATTTTTGGATGGCATGCAGAAATTAAACGATGCTGCAAAAGCAAAATATAAAAATAATTTTGTTGACCTTGCTCCTAATGACAAACATGATTTTTTGGTTGCGCTTGATAAAGAGGCAAAAGACTATATGGGCAAGAAAAAACCGGAAGACCCGACGCATTACTTCCGCATGATGAAGGAACTTACCTTATGGGGTTACTTTACTTCTGAACCCGGTGCAACAAAAGCGCTTCGATATGTTGCAGTTCCCGGAAGATATGAGGGCTGCATTCCTTACAAAAAAGGGGATAAAGCCTGGGCGACCTAATTGTGAGACTAAGAAATTAGAAATGAGGAATGAGAAATTAGCGACACTTTCTTATTCCTCGTTTTATTTGTCGCCTTACTCAGATAAACACCCTGTTTCCTGATGCGAAGTTTTCTCTGAATCCTTTAGGTGTACATCCTTTTTTCTTTTTAAAGATTCTGTTGAAGTTTGAAATATTATTGAATCCGCAGTTAAAAGAAATTTCAGCGATCGAATGGGTGGTGTCGATCAGCATTTTTGAAGCGTGCCCTAATCGTATTTCATTGAGTGTGTCAATAAAAGTGTTGCCAGTCCTTTTTTTAATAAAACGACTGAAGGAAACGTCGGTCATGTTAACAAGCTTTGCCACTTCGCCAAGTGTAACACTTCTGTCATAATTATGATTCATGTATTGAAATGCTTTTTCAATACGTCTGCTATTATAACTGAATTGCGTGTTGATGAATGTTGCGTCCGATAAAGTCTTTATATCTGTCGAAACGGAAAGTTCATGGAGTATCGACATCAATTCAAGAACCGAGGCAAATCCTCCTTTTTGATCAAGAGATTTTATCCTGGGTACGATTTTCTGAATCGTGTCTTTTGGAAATGAGATTCCCCGTTGCGCCCGATCAAACAAACACTTTACAAAATTCAGCTGGTTTCTGCTTAATAATTTATCATCAAACAAATCACGGTGCCACTGAATCGTTATTTCGGTTATGTCCTGGCTGGTGCATTGGTGGGTGAACCAAGCATGGTATAAATTAGGGCCAATTAAAATCAATTCAAGATCATCAATAACTTCAATGCTATCACCGACGATTCTTTTTGCACCTTTGGCATTACAAATAAAATTCAATTCAAACTCATCGTGATAATGGAGTGGGAAATTAAACTCTTTTTTTGTTCTCGAAAAAAGAGTGAAACAATCGTTGGGTGTCAGCGGTATGATTTCCCGCATTATGTCCTTATGCATAAGTCTTGGTTAATTGTAGACAAGTTGTGTAGACTGATAGCTGCATTAATTGCAAAAAATATTTCAAGAAATTTCGTCGAAGGATAAATAAGTACAATAGAAAATCGCCTGAAAAAGGTTTTTTAAATTATTTACCTTCAGGTTATTATCGTCAAAAAATCTGACAAAATAGATAAACTTGGGCGATTAATAGGCAAAAAAGTATAAATAATAACAGGCTATTCAGACTAGATTTGAAGTAGGATCGATTGGTCATTCAACTGACTGCTATATGAAACTCTTATCACTGCCGATCATATCGCTGTTATTTACTTCTATTGCGCAATCGCAGCAATCACCGGCCGATAAAAATGCAACCAAAGAGACGGTTAATCTTTACAATAATTTAAAGAAACTACTTGACAAAGGTTTTATGTTCGGTCACCAGGACGACCTCGCTTACGGCGTTGGTTGGAAATACGAAAATGCCAGAAGTGATATCAAAGAAGTAACCGGAGACTATCCCGCAGTTTACGGCTGGGAACTGGGAAGACTTGAACTTGATCACGACGTCAACCTCGACAGTGTTCCCTTCGAAAAAATTAAAAGTTTTATTTCAGAAATCTACGATCGGGGGGGTGTAATAACCATCAGCTGGCACCTCAACAACCCATTAACCGGGAAAACGGCTTGGAACCCCGCGCCTGGAACAGTTGCATCAATTTTACCTGGTGGTGAAAAAAATGAATTATATAAAAATTGGCTCGATAAGATCGCGGCTTTTATGATAAGCCTCAAAGGGAAAAACGGAGAATTTATCCCGGTAATCTTCAGGCCATTTCACGAATTGAATGGAAGTTGGTTTTGGTGGGGCGAAAAAAATTGCACCCCAGCCGAACTAAAGGATTTGTATCGTTTTACAGAATCTTATTTGCGTGACACTAAAAATGTTCATAATCTTTTGTATGCTTATAACACCGATAAATTTTATTCTAGGGAAGAATATTTGGAAAGATATCCTGGAAATGATTTTGTTGATGTGTTGGGCTTTGATATTTACCAGGCTTACAATACCGCAGCCAACAATGATTTTATCAGGCTTGCCGGAAATATGCTCAACATACTCGACAGCGTTGCATCTGAAAATGATAAAATTCCGGCCCTCACTGAATTTGGATACGGTACGCTGCCCGATAGCACATGGTGGACGAAGGTTTTGCTGAAAGCGGTTGCTCCTTATAAAATTGCTTACGCACTAGCCTGGCGCAATGCAGGCATTAAACCAAATGGGAGCGGAGAATTCTATGTTCCTTATAAAGGTCAGGCATCTGCAAATGATTTTGTCAAATTTTATAATGATCCGAGAACGCTGTTTCAGAAAGAAGTAACAAAAGAGCATTTGTATAGATAAGATACAATAGCTTTTAATATGCATAAGAGTGTACGCCGATCCGCTGCCTTTGGGGAAAACGCCAACGGTACTTTAAGCGCTGAAATTTAATTTTCATTTGCGTATGAACGTTAGAAATGCTAAATAAATGAAATTACACGCGATCGATCTGGGTATTATCGCTGCATACCTCATTACCATGGTGTGCATTGGCTGGTTCCTGCGTAAAAAGGCAAGACTAAATAAGGAAAATTATTTGCTCGGAGGTAAATCACTACCCTGGTACATGCTCGGGTTGAGTGACGCTTCGGACATGTTTGATATTTCGGGAACGATGTGGATGGTGAGTTTATGTTTTGTTTATGGAATGAAGAGTATTTGGATTCCTTGGTTGTGGCCCGTTTTTAACCAGGTTTTTCTTATGATGTATTTGTCACGTTGGTTGCGCCGCTCGAATGCAACTACCGGTGCAGAATGGTTGGTAAGCAGGTTCGGTCGTTCTGGAAAAGGCGTGAAGGCATCGCACAATATCGTGGTGGCTTTCGCTTTGCTTAGTTGTCTGGGATTTATGGCTTATGGATTTGTAGGGTTGGGAAAGTTCATTCAGATCTTTATTCCCTGGGACACGGTTAGTCACTTCATACCTTTTCATGTTGCGCCGGAATATGTGCCGCATGTATATGGAATTATTTTTACCTTATTTGCCATGTTTTATTCCATTCTCGGAGGCATGCACAGCATTGTTCTTGGCGACGTAATAAAATATGCGATCATGACCGTTGCCTGCATCAGCATTGGAATCATCGCAATGATTCATCTGCAGGGCAATTCACTGAAGGTACCCCAGGGCTGGACAAATCCTTTTTTTGGATGGAAATTGAATCTCGATTGGAGTAATATGGTTGCGGATGCTAACAAAAAAATCAGTGAAGATGGTTTTTCTATGTTTGGAATATTTTTCATGATGATGTTATTTAAAGGAGTTTTTGCAAGTGTAGCGGGTCCTGCCCCGAATTATGATATGCAAAAAGTTCTCAGTACGAAATCACCTCAGGAAGCAAGCAAAATGAGCGGGTTTGTTTCTATCATTCTTTTGCCGATCCGGTATTCTATGATAATTGGTTTTACAGTTCTTGCCTTATTATACTACTCACAAATACACGGCGATATTCAAACAACCAGTGGTACCGATTTTGAAAAAGTTTTACCTGCCGCAATAAACAACTTCTTACCCATTGGTTTAATGGGCTTGGTTCTTACCGGATTGCTCGGAGCATTTATGGGAACTTTTTCCGGCACCCTGAACGCTGCGCAAGCTTATATCGTAAACGACATTTATCTTAAATATGTCAATCCTGCTGCTTCAAATAAAAAAATTATTTCGATGAATTATCTGGCAGGTCTTGTTGTTGTTACAATCGGTATCATTCTGGGTTTATTTGTGAAAGATGTAAATACTGTTTTGCAATGGATCGTTTCCGGATTGTACGGCGGATACATTGCAGCCAATATGCTCAAGTGGCATTGGTGGCGCTTTAATGCAAGCGGCTTTTTTTGGGGGATGCTCGCCGGTATTCTTCCTGCAATTGCTTTGGCAGTCCTAAAAACCAACGATGTGCTTCATGGATTGGATCTGTATTATTGGCCGGTGTTGTTTGTATTGTCATTGATTGGTTCCATTGCCGGAACTTATGCTGCCCCACCGGTTAACACGGAAACGATAAAATCATTTTACAAAAATGTTCGTCCGTGGGGATTTTGGAAACCCATTCACCAAATGGTCGTTGCTGAAGATCCGCAATTTAATGGCAATAGAAATTTCGGAATAAATATGTTCAATATTTTTATCGGGATAATCGGTCAATTGTGTTTGACAATTTTGCCCATGTACCTGGTACTATGGTTAAAAATTCCGCTGCTTATCACTGTGGTCATACTAACAATGATTATCATGATACTCAAAAAAACATGGTGGAACAGGCTGAATGAATATTAATTATTTTTTTTAAAAAATATTATGAAGGATCTGTTTGAGAAAAGATTAAGGAGACTAAAGAAAAATCATGAAGAATTGCTCGCGCAAAAAAATGAACTGCGTGAAGACAGCAATGGTATTTTCAACCGTTATAAATCTCCGGTACTTACCGCGGCACATACACCATTATTCTGGAGGTATGACCTGGATAAAAAAAACAACCCTTTCCTGATGGAAAGATTCGGAATAAATGCGGTTTTCAATGCAACCGCAATGAAATGGAAAAATAAATATATTGTTTTGTCCAGAGTGGAATCAATCAACAGAAAATCCTTTTTCGCAATCGCGCAGAGCGATAACGGAATTGATAATTTTCGTTTTTGGGATTACCCGGTTAACATGCCGGAGACAGATCAGCCTGATACAAATATTTATGACATGCGTTTGACAATGCATGAGGATGGATGGATCTACGGCTTGTTTTGCGTGGAAAGAAAAGATGTTGTTGCGCCTGATTACGATCAAGCTGCTGCGGTCGCAGAATGTGGAATTTCGAGAACAAAAGATTTAAAAAGATGGGAGCGTCTTGCAGATTTAAAAACACCATCTCCACAACAAAGAAATGTGGTATTGCATCCTGAATTTGTAAGAGGGAAATATGCTTTTTATACAAGGCCGCAGGATGGCTTCATCAGTACCGGAACCGGAGGGGGGATTGGGTTTGGGCTTGCTGATTCAATGATCGATGCTGTTATCGAAAATGAAATAATCATTGACCCCAAAATTTATCACACAATTAATGAAGCAAAAAATGGTCAGGGCCCAACACCGATAAAAACAAAATGTGGCTGGTTGCATCTTGCACATGGTGTGCGAAATACGGCTAATGGTCTGCGTTATGTTTTGTATCTTTTTATGACTGACTTAAAGAACCTTTCCACAATTATTTACAAACCTGGCGGTTATTTTTTAGCCCCTGAAGGCGAAGAAAGGGTTGGGGATGTTTCTAATGTAGTATTTTCAAATGGATGGATTTGTAATGATGACGGTACAGTTTATATTTATTATGCTTCCTCAGATACTCGCCTCCATGTTGCAACAACTACCGTTGAAAAGCTGCTTGATTATGTAATGCACACTCCGGCAGATGGGTTCACTTCTGCAACTTCGGTAAACACATTAAATAAAATCATCACCAGGAATAAATCAATTATCAAACGTAAGAAATTATCGGTTTCGTAATTTTTAAATAATGCACAACCCCGTTCAACAATATAAAAAAGAATTGCAGCAGGAACTGGAATATATTTTGAAGTATTGGATGAAGTTTGCACCAGATAATGATTATGGCGGTTTTTACGGTAAGATTGATGCAGACAATAATATTTCTAAAGACGCAGAAAAAGGGCTTGTGTTGAACGCAA
>DATGFZ010000146.1:0-6767 GCA_035308805.1 Puia sp.
GCTTGTGTTGATGATCAGCAAATTTTGTTGAATGATTTCAGCCGACAGATTCTCATAACTTAAAAAGAAATTATTACCGGTCTGTCTGCTCACTATAGAAAATTGAATCTCCAATTTCTTCAAAACATATTTAACTGCTGCCGTGGCACCGCCGTTTCCCAATATCAACGCTCTTTTATGGTAAGCTTGTAAAGCCGGCTTGAGTGATTCTTCAAATCCGACAATGTCCGTATTGTATCCAATCAATTGTCCACGACGGATAAGAATGCAGTTGCATGCATCAATCGGCAGATTCTTTTTTTCGTCCAAATAATGGATAACGGATTGTTTATACGGAATGGTTACATTCAATCCAACTAAACCCGGATTATTACCGATTATGTTATTTAATAAATTAATGGAAGGGATTGAAAAATTCTCATAGTCAGCATCCAAAATATTTTCTCTCTTAAATTTTTCAGAAAAATATTTTTGCGAGAATGAATGGCTTAACGGGTATCCTATCAAGCCAAATTTTTTCATGTTGATTCTTTTTTATTGAGAAATAAATGAAAAGTGTCACCACGCAAACCAAGTCGCATGGACTCAAGGGGAATAACTTCTGTGGGCGCAATATTTCCCAAATTCACATTGCAACCAATCAGCTCAATAAAATAAAGTTGCTGGGATTTTTGGGGCGCTTCCCAAAGAATCTTTTCTTCCGGTATTTGAGTTAGAATTTCCTGGACAGGTCCCTCACGGACTTCTCCACTACCGCGATAAATACCCACATTTCCTGCTTCTCGGGCTTCTGCGATAACATAGGTAGATCCTGCACTCAATTCAGCGCGCATTAATTCAATCCATTTATAAGGCGGAATAATATGTTCAGCGTCTTTGCTTCCCACCTCGCTCAATACGGTCCCGTATTTGGTGAGTTTTTCAATGTATCCGCATTTTTCTGCGTGCGGAATATCAATTGATCCGTCACTCACTTCCATATAGGTAATCCCGTATTCTTTACAAACTGCCAGGTAATCGTCAAATTGATTTCTGATTAAAAAGGCTTCAAAAAGCGTTCCGCCAAAGTAAACAGGTATATCATAAGCAGCATACACATCTATCTTGTCGCGCAAATTGGGTGTAACGAATGAAGTTCCAAAACCAAGTTTTACAATATCCACATGAGGATGGGAAATACTTAAAAAATTTTTTGCTTCTTCTGTGCTCAATCCTTTGTCCATGACCATTGTAATTCCGCTTTTTCGAGGCTTTGGTATTCGTAAGGGAATTTGGGTTAATTTAAAATTCATCATAATGTTCAATTTCTTTTAGCATGTTGGGTGGCAAAAATAAGAATATGAAGGCAAGAAACAAGAATCGGGAAAAAAGGACACATGGCAAGGGGCGGGAATCGCGTCTGATTTTATTTTTCAGTACTTATCTAAAATGATTTTTTCTTTTTGTACCTGGCGATAATATCAACCACAGATTGATATTGCAATATGACAGGGTTCAATTCCATGAGTTTTTTTAGCAACTTCGGAGATTTAGACATTGCTTTTTCTAATTGCAACAACCCTTCCTTGGTCTTCCCCAGAGCAAAACAAATTGCGCAGGAATAAAAAATAAAAACAGCCTTACCGTTGGTGATGCGAGCAGCGGACTGGGCTTGTTCCAAAGCCTCTTCATAAAACCCTCCCGTATATAAACATCGTATCAACGCATCCCAACCCGAAACGTTTTTTGGACGAATTCGAACTACGGTTGAAAAATATTGTACAGCATCCCGAAAATTGCCCAGTTGCATTTTGCATTCACCTATTGCCAGGTTATATTCTGGTTGTTTTGGAGAAATGCGCAATGCATTCTCAAGTTGCTTGACTGCGTTTTCCCATTGCGTTTCATTGAGGTAGGTACACGCGATCTTATAATACAGTTTACTGTCATCTGCATTAAGGTGGGAAGCTTTGCGATAATAAAAACGAGCTTGAGCATAATTTCTCAATTTATCGTAACAATGCCCAATGGCTTCGTATATTACATCTTCCGGCCGCGAAAGTTCAATCACTTTTTCAAGCGAGTCAATGGCCTCTCGAAACTTACGCAAACGTATAAACGCATCCGCCATGTTGCGATAAGCGTAATCAAGTTTTTCATCAATGACCACTGAATATTTGTAAGCGTCAATGGCTTTTTCATATAATTTTAGTCCCTGGTAAGCGGCAGCGAGATTGAACCATGCCAGTTCATTATAGGGATAATCATCAATTATTTTTTGATGCAGGAGTATGCTTTCTTCATTTCTTCCTGTAAAGTCCGTCCAAAAGCAGATTTTGTACAATGCCTCGTCGTTATTCGGGTCTTGCTCAAGAATTAATTTCAGGCAATCAAAAATCTTATCGAATTCTTCGTAGTCGTCATAGACATCGGCAAGTTCAAAAAGCAATTCAATTCTTTCAGCGCCTTCAAAATGTTTTAAAGCGTTTTCCAATAGAGAAACAGCTTTTGACTGCTTATCCAGTGCCAGGTATGCATCAGTTTTTAAGATGTATATATTGATGTCGCTTCCATCCAGGAGTTCAGCTTTTTCGAGGATCTCTAAAGCCTTGTCATATTGCCGCGTTGCAATCATCAGGTCAGCTTTTTTTACAAGTAAGGCTGACGAATAAGGATACTGCTCAATCCCTAATTCAACGGCTTCAATGGCATTTTGAAGATTTTCCGTTTCATCAAAATAATCAATGATTTTCTCGAAGTCGTCTTCATGGAGGAATGAATTGCCGCGCCCATTTTGAAGATTCCTGAATTGCTTCAGTAATTCTTTGATTTCATCACTATCGGGTTGTAAAGGATTCTTTTTCATGTAGTAAGTTATTCTAAAGTAAGTCTTTAAATGATTTCTGCAAACTTTTTGAAAACTTTTGACAACTATTTTTTTGGGGTTTTTGATCTATTAACAATTGAGATGCATTTGTGTATAAAAATAGTTGTGCAACTCCCCTGCAATCAATCGTTAAAGAAAATATAAAGTTTGGGAAGGGTGGTTAAAATATACCCAATATTTTTTACTATATTTGCAATAAGAAAAGTTAGTACCATGACAACTTTAGAAATGAAAAAATTGATGCGCTACGGGTTCTTTTTTATGTCCTTTTTGATTATTGTAGGTTTGGCCTTTGCCAGCAAAGGTGGAGATAAAAATAAAAAAAGAACTACAACGAATTTGAAAACAGATTTTGTTCCAATCAGAATCAGCAGTGCGTACGTATTGAAGAATGGTTTTACCTATACGGGAAGCCACACCTTCGGCATACAAAAGGAGAATTCTACCTTCTCACTCCATTCAATTGTTACTTACGAAAGGGGAAATACAACTTATATTTTGCCTTATAAATACAAGGTTAATGCCTCTGCGTTCAACATTACGCCTGCAAAAGGTAATTTACAAATGTTGGACGTGAAGATTTCAATGCACAAATAGTTATTGTGCGAAATTTAATTTTTTGCTTTCTTCAAACGTCATTTCTCGATAGCCGGTTTTGGGTATGTCAAACCTTGACTCAGGAACCGGATTTAAATTAAGCTTTGAGACCGTATATTTAATTTTAAAATCTCCTTTGGTAATTTCGTACTCAAGGACCAGCCCCGCAAGATTTTTAAATTTAGGGTCATAATCAGTATTATCAACGGAAAGATCACCGGTGAAATAGACAGCATATTCAGAGCCATCTTTGGTTTTTGCAGTCGCCCTTATACATTTATAGCCTGCTATGGTTTTTGTTTCGTTTGTATTTGAAAAAGTTAATGCTTCATCATTGGCATTCATTTGCTTCCAATTTTGCAGGGTCAGGCGAATAAGTATTTTCTGACCACTTACTTCTTTTAAAATAACCGTATTCCCGGTTGTGGCATCATGAATAACAGAAGAAGAATAAGACTGGTTCCCCGTTTCAAATCGACTCAAACTCCCTTTAACAAAGATAGCATTCGAACCTGTAACTGGCTTTGACGCACCTGTTCCATTAGAAATTTCGTAATCATACACAATACTGAAATCAGAAATCTTTTTCTGGGCATAGCTACCGGAAGAATGCAACCCAAAAAAACAAACCAATATGCACGGGATGATTTTCATTCTTATAAAATAGTTATTTGCAAAGCAAAATGCATTTGATGACATGGCGGGACGAAAGGCAGCCTATTGCTCAGTTATTTTTTATTTTTCAATTGTTGCATCTTCTTTTGAGACTCCTGCATTTGGTCAAGGCGCTCCTGCCATTTGGATTTCGCTTTTGGCTTTCTTCGATTTTCAGCTAATTGTGCTATTATTTTATCGTGGTCAATTATATAAGTCTGGATGATCCATTGCAAAAGAAGGGTGATCAAATTGGAAACTGTGTAGTACCATGTTAATGCAGAGGGAAGATTGTTAAAGAAAAACAATAGCATCACTGGCATTATATAAGGCATGTACTTCATGGTCGGGTTACTCTGATCAGGAGTCATGCTCATTCCATAAAGCGTAATTAAAAAGCTTGTCGCAACAGCCAGTAAACCGAATAGACTGACGTGGTCACCATACACCGGAAAGCTAAATCCAAAATTTGCAATAGAATCATAAGCAGACAGGTCACTCGACCATAAAAAATGCTGACTTCTTAATTCAACATTGGAATTAAAGAAACTGTATAAGGCAAAGAAGATAGGGATTTGCAAAAGTGCCGGTATACAACCACCGAACTGATTTACCCCAGACTCCCGAAATAATTTCATTTGTTCGACGGCTACCTGCTGCTGATCGTTATTCAGTCTTTTTTTCAGCGCATCAATTTCCGGTTTCAAGGCTTTCATTTTTGCACCGCTCAAATAACTTGAATAGACCAACGGGGAAGTTAACAGCCTGATGAAAATGGTGAGCAGCATAATCACGATTCCATAATTGGCCGTGAATTTTTTCAAAAAATCAAATACCGGCATGATCACATAAACGTTCACCGGACGAACAAAAGAATAAAAATCCCTGCCGAGATTTATAATTTTATCCATTCCCGGGGCCGCGCCCTTTAAAATATGAAAATCGTTTGGTCCGTAAAAGATTTGAAAAGGCAAGGCAGCCGTATTGCCTGATGGAATTTTTACCTGAAAATTTGCGTCGGCATTACCCAAAATGATTGAAGTATCCGATGCATCTCTTACCCAATGTACATTTCCCGAATTAAAATTATTTTTTGCAATCAAGGTAGTATTGAAAAATTGTTGCGAAACGGAAAGCCATTGTACGGGCTTTTCAAAAGTTTTATCCGTGTGAGATGAAATGTAATCAAAACTTTCATCCTCATAAAAACCGATATTACACAAGCGTTTTTCGTAAATAATATTTTTCTGAATTCTCTCCAGCTGGACATGCCACAGCAAATTGAAATTATTTTGAGTCAGTAATTTATCCGGATTATTTATTTGCAAATTCCAGTCAATCAAATAGCCGGAAGCGGGAATAATAAATTGATGTGTAATGGCTTCACCAGCTGCAGTCGAGAGTTTGAAATTTACCGTTTGGCTTCCGTCTGCATTTTTTATTACCTGACCATCGTCGAAATATAAATCAGCAATTTGTGAAGACTGGTTGGAATTATTGATCGCGTAAGAAATTTTGGTATTGCTGGAAGAATCCATCACCTTCACGGGCGTGCTATCGTAAGAATTATATTTTTTTAGCTCAACCTCTTTGGGTTGCGCACCTTTATTGGTAAACACAATTTTTAAAGCATCATTTTCAACTATAGTCAGGTGCTCCGTTCCTCCGATCGCCTTGTTGAAAGCGGTTGTATCTGCTTTGCGGGCAACTTGGGTCCTGGCAGTATCTGCCATTCGTACCACAGAATCCTGATGTTTTTTGACCAAAGCAACAGAATCATCAAATATCTTTTTTTGTTTCGCTAAATCCTGGCTGCTTTTTGTGGAAATAAAAATATATGTCAGAAGGAGAATTCCAAGCAACACATAACCGATAATGGTATTTCTGTCCGTACCCATTTTGTATTAAAGTTTTAGGAGGTGCAAAGATATGAGTTAGCGGTTAATAGTTTGTAGTAAATAGTTAAGTGTAAAAACGGCAGTTATGTCCCTCATTTATGAACCATGAACCAGTATTTCACTTTGCAGATGTTGGGTTTTGCTCGCATTTTTTCTTTCATTAAATTCTTTTGCCGCTTTAATGAAATGAACAAAAACCGGATGCGGGTTTTCTACCGTGCTTTTTAATTCCGGGTGGTATTGGACGCCGATAAAAAATGGATGATTATGCAATTCAATTATCTCTACCAGGCCGCTTTCGGGGTTTTTTCCGCTCGGGATCATTCCCGCATGCTCAAAATTTTTCAGATAGGCGTTATTGAATTCCCAGCGATGCCTGTGCCGTTCACTGATTTCTTTCTTTTCATAAATTCTGTTAGCCAGGCTCCTGTCAAGAATTGAACACGGATAAGCGCCCAAACGCATCGTTCCACCCTTAGCGGATATCTTTTTTTGTTCTTCCA
This sequence comes from Puia sp., assembly GCA_035308805.1. Taxonomy (GTDB): domain Bacteria; phylum Bacteroidota; class Bacteroidia; order Chitinophagales; family Chitinophagaceae; genus Puia. The sequence goes on from DATGFZ010000146.1 coordinate 6,519, forward strand.
TCAGGTCAATAACGGGATCTGGTGTACTGGGATTCATTTCAGTTGAATGAGCCTCATATAGCCCCAAAACATTGCGCGCAAATTCAATTACCGCCATTTGCATTCCCAAACATATCCCAAAGAATGGAAGATTATTTTCTCTTGCGTATCTGACTGCAGTGATCTTTCCTTCAACCCCGCGATGCCCGAATCCCGGTGCAACAAGTAATCCGTCCAGGTTACCCAGTTTTTCGGAAACGTTCTCTTCCG
>DATGFZ010000147.1:0-6723 GCA_035308805.1 Puia sp.
GAAAAATTATCAATTTAGAAAACAATATGGTTTCAATCCATTTGTTCCGGATTTATATGGATATGGGCAAACTATCCACACATCAATTGCTAAGCTTCACCAAACATTCAAGAATAATCCGCCTACTAAAGAAGAAGCTGAGATTATAACCAGAGAAACTTTCCATTTAAAACATGTACCGCCGGCGAAAAATCCAAATACAAACCCAGGACCCTATGAAAGAGCAATCGAGAAGGCAGTGGAAGTAGTTAGTAAATACGCAAATGACTATGGTAATGAATTTTCTTTAGAAAGACAAATTGAAGTCAGATTTGAAATTCCAGCTAATCAGGCTCTTATTACCGGCGCGATTGATCTCTTGATTAAAGAAGATAAAACAGGTAAAATAACTGACGCTACTGTTGTTGATTTTAAGTCGTTAGAAAAACCCGATGATGATAGCGTATTGGATTGGACCGAATTATCTATTCAAGTTCAATTGTACGCAAAAGCAGCAATTGATATATTAGGTCAAAATGCAAAAACAGGAGCAGTTCATTTATTGAGAAGCAATGAAAGAATTAATATTCCGATTGATGAAAATTCAATCAAAGCAGCGATTTCAAATATTGAATGGGCTGTTGATAGAATATTGAATCGAGATTTTCCAATGCGGCCCAATAAAACAAAATGTGAAAGTTGTGATTTTAAATTATTGTGTTCAAAAAAAATTCAACCCTTCATCTCAGATTATGTTCCATTAGCTATCAATCTTCCAACTTCCGTTAATCCAAATACTTCGTTCATTAAAGCATTCAGCCAAATCTAATTTTAAAATTTTAGAGAACTGCTAAACTTTTTTCGATTTGAGTTCAACGATTTTAGATCGGCATTTCTCAAATATTTCGGAACAGCTTTACTTCGGCGACATCCCGAAAACCGATGTTAATGATGTCCGGCATCCTGTTCCAAATGATTAATTTTTAATTACTAATTTTTTTAGTATTATTGCATGTCTTAATAAACTGTTACTTCCTCGTCTTTATCTTTGTCTGATGGATGTATTAACAAAAGAGCAAAGAAGGGTGAATATGCAGGCAATTCGTAGCACGGATACAAAAGCGGAAAAACTGCTTGCAAAAGAATTGTGGGCTGCGGGCTTCAGATACCGGAAAAATGATAAATCCGTTTTTGGTAAGCCTGACTTTACTTTTAAGAGATTAAAGATTGCGGTATTTGTGGACAGCGAATTTTTTCACGGGAAAAACTGGGAAGTTCAAAAATTTCGCATAAATACGAACAGGGAATTTTGGTGGAAAAAGATTGAAGGAAATATGAAACGTGATGCAACAGTTATCAACAATCTTGAGAGTAACGGGTGGATAGTTTTGCGTTTCTGGGATAAAGAAGTTTTGAAAAATGATTCAACTTGCATCAATAAAATTACCGGGGTAATAAATCTCAAAAAGAATGAAAAAAAAATATTCCGAAATCCGAGAAAAATTAAATTTTCAGATTGATAAAAAAAACGACAGCGGACTCGCGCATCTGACACATTATCTCCAGAATCACAAAAACGGAGTTTCACAATATTTCAAACCCGCGGCAAAAAAATACCTTGCAGAAATTCATAAAGAATTGAATTTAGCCGGAGAACCGGATTTTCAATATTATATTCCTTTACAATGGGATATCCCTTTCCCGCCCCCGCTAAATCCGAAATTTAAATTCATTGATTTGTTTGCAGGAATCGGCGGAATTAGACTGGCTTACCAGAATTTAGGAGGTAAATGTGTTTTTACGAGTGAATGGAATATACCGGCGCAGCGTACATACGAAGCGAATTTCGGAGAAGTTCCTTTCGGTGACATCACCGAAATAAAAGAATCTGAAATTCCGGACCACGATATTTTACTTGCCGGATTCCCTTGCCAGCCTTTTTCCATTGCCGGCGTTTCCAAAAAAAATGCATTGGGAAAAGCGCACGGATTTCTTGATAAAACACAGGGTACCCTTTTTTTTGACATAGCCAGAATAATCAAACATAAAAAGCCAAATGCCTTTATGCTTGAAAATGTCAAAAATCTCGTATCACACGACAAAGGGAATACCTTCAAAATAATTTCTAAAACCCTTCAGGAACTGGGCTACAAAATTTACTACCAGGTGCTGGACAGCAGACATTTTGTTCCCCAGCACAGGGAAAGAATTATTATAGCAGGATTCCGCCATGAAAAATTTAAAGGGAATGAAAATTTTGAATTTCCCAGAATGCCTCTGCAAACAAAAGTCTTTAAGGAAATTCTGGATTCCGGTCCGGCCGCCAAATATACACTGACCGATCACTTATGGCAATATCTCCAGGACTATGCAGCAAAACATAAGGCGAAAGGTAACGGTTTCGGATATGGTCTGGTTGATCTGAACGGAATTTCAAGAACGATGTCAGCGAGATATTATAAAGACGGATCTGAAATACTTATACCGCAAAAAAACAAAAACCCCAGGAGATTAACGCCCCGTGAAAGTGCTAGATTACAGGGTTTCCCTGATCAGTTTATCATACCGGTATCAGATACTCAGGCTTATAGGCAATTTGGCAATTCCGTAACGGTTCCCATGATCGAATCGGTTGCAAAAAAAATTGTACAACAAATTTTAGTGCTAAAATGAATCTTCGCGAGCTTCAAAAAATATTTGAATCGAAAGGCTGCAGTAAAATCTACGCAAAAAAACTTTCGCCAAATGATAATTCCAAAAACCAGGTTTATCTCGGTGGCAGTTTTGAAATCCTTAATGTTTTTCCTGTTTCTTCCATAGTGACAAAACCGGCCGGAGAATGGAAAAGAGAAAGATTTAAAGCAAAAATGAAATTCAGCTGGATCGCGGAAGATAAAAATATTTACCCTGCTCCTAATTCGCAGTTAATATTATATCCAAAATATCCCGAAGTGAGATTTTCAGGGTTTCTTTCCGGGTGTGAAAATGCTCCGTCTGAACTTATGACACAGCGTCTTGCAGACAGAATTCTTTTTATTTCGGTTACCAAAGACGGAAATGTAATCGGCTATGTCGCTTCGCCTGTTTCGATAATCGCAGAGGAATTTGAAAGACTTGAAATAAAAGAAGAAACGGGAGTATTTAAAGTATTGGACCTGCCGCAAAATGCCAATAATAAAGATCGCCTTGTTGAAGAACTTAAAAGAATTCATTTGCTTGGGTGGATCAATTCAAAAAGATTTGATGCAGAGAAAAAAATCCTGCCATGCAATTCTCCGAATTGCGGAGGCTATACGCTGGAAGCAGAACTGGGGATTACTCCGAACGGTTTTTCTGAACCTGACTATTTAGGATGGGAAATAAAACAGTTCGGGGTTAAAGATTTTAATAAACTTGACAGCAGGGTAATTACGTTAATGACTCCCGAACCCACTGACGGATTTTATAAAACTCACGGCACAGAGGCTTTTATTCATAAATACGGATATAATGATAAAAAAGGAAGAGAGGGCCGGAGAAACTTCGGAGGCATTTATAAAGTATCCCAATGGCATAAGAGTACAAATCTCAAACTGGAACTGATTGGCTTTGATAAAAATTCGAATAAAATCAGAGACACCGACGGAATGATTGCCCTCATCGACAAGGACGAAAGGATCGCTGCGTCCTGGGATTTTGCTTCGCTTCTGCTTCACTGGAACAGAAAACATAACCAAGCCTGCTTTGTTCCTTCAAAATCTGTTAAAGAGCCTGAAAGGAAATACCTCTACGGGAACAAAGCAATACTCGGAACAGGAACGGATTTCCAAATATTTCTTAAAGAGATGACAAAGGGGAATGTTTATTATGATCCCGGAATAAAAATTGAAAGCATTTCATTTCAGCCAAAAATAAAAAGGCGAAGCCAATTCCGGATAAAATCCAAAGAAATAAGAAATTTATACAGGTCAAGTGAAATAATAAGTTTCTAGTTCAACGGTTTCTAATTCAATAAATCCGCTATTTTCAGTCATTTTTTTAGTAGCAATCATTGTTCAATTTGAAAAAATGAATTTGAAAACGGAATATTCTGACATGGGACTCGGGCTAATTACCGGCCTATTAAATTTTATTACTTTGAAATAAATAAAGGACAGATGACATTTTTTATTTTTTTTGAATTTAAGTGTGGATAAGAATCCCAATTGTTCGAAGACAATTGTCAGAGAAATTGGCGCGCCGTGATCTGCTAAAAAACAGAAGTAAAAACAGGAGCACTTCGGCAACATGAAATTCTGCACCAGGGCTTAATATTTTTCCTCTGGCAACAGCAAAAATGGCTGCACTGATCAGTATCGGCGTTTGGAGCAGCGCAGGCCGCCTAATCAATTAGAAAACCCGAATCTAAAAAAAGGAATTGCCGGAAAGATTTTTATAGGACATATCGTAGTATACTGCCAATTTAAAAGGATTGATTCCTGCATGACCAATTTTTGTTGCTTTTATTTTAATCTCATGTCCTAAGTATTCAAAAATTCTATAATCTTCTCCAATATTTAATATTATAGTGCTAATGATATTATTAGAGTTAGCATCAGAGAGTTGCATAACCGCATAATTCTGATTCGCATTCAAATATTGACAGCCAATTCTAAGATTAGCATATTGCCTAAAATATCCAGATTTGACCCAACTGGTGTCTGTAATAACATTGCTGAAATAATTTTTCCCAGTAACCAAATTTGCTCTTTTTTCAGCATTGAGGGTTGCTAAAACAACACCATTGGGTTTGATATTAGGGGAGTAAGCTTCTTTAACTGATTGTCTGAAGACATCATAAGAAATCCATACATAGCCGCCGTTACCAAAAGTGGTATCCCAAGAATTTAAAACCTTGAATGCGCTAATGTTCTCGTCATATCCAACACATAACATTGCATGATAACACCCGGCTTTATGAAATTCACAGGAGGGATCAAAAGAGTTCCATATTAAACGGGAGCCCTGCGGACCGGATCTATTTCCGTATGACTGATTAATGAAGCTATTATCTAATTGCACCCCTATCGGGATGACCAGGCTATCGCTTATAATTGATTTAACCGATTCAATATCTATTGTTGACCCAAGAGGTGCCGTAATCGCATCAAATACTTTGTTATATGATAAAAGCTTATTATTTCCGGCTTCAGATAATTCCGGTGGAGAAGGCAATCTATTGCATCTATCAGGATCATAAGGGAATTTATTCAAAGATAAAGCGCCAACTTTAACACAATAATCCAATGCATCCGGTAATGCTATACCTCTGCGACAACTATTATCATTTTTTAAAACATTGTAAAGAAAGGCCGGACTATAAACATGGTATTCATCGATGTCTTTACCACCGCGATATAACGACCACTTCACTTCTTTTGCTTTCAGATATGTCATCATGCCATAACAAACTGCCCATGCAGTGCAAGAACCCTGGGTATATCCCTGCATACCAGCTTTTGGCAGGAAAAGCGATAAATCTATTATTTTCGGCAATTTCTCAATACCCGCAGGTTTCGGCCTCAGGATTGCAATTTTGTTGAGACTATCGGCAGAGGGTACCAGCAATGCATTGTTAAATTGTTGCGCGCATACATTTTCTATGGCAAGAAATGAAATAATTAAAATAAAGAGCTTCATATACTACATTTAATTTCCATTAAATTTATTCTTAAACTTTTCCCTTTTGCAGGATTATTGATTTTTCTGAAATGGTACCACCTGTGTACCGAAGGAAACTGGAACTTTTAACAAAGACCCATAACTACTTAAAAAAGGAAAACTTATTGCAATGGCATATTTTCCATTTATAATAATGCCACAATTTAAAGTGCCGAAATAAAACAACTTGCTAGGTATATTCAGATTTTTATAAAAGTCACTGCCACCGACGATATATGCAATCCTTGCTAATCCATAGAATTTAAATTTTTCTTTATCATTTGTTGAGTAATCTCCATAAAACTCTAAGCCGGATTGAAAATTGTAAGTTGAGTTGGTTATAGTGTATGATCCAAGCGCGGGCAACTGAATTGACGCTTTAATTAAATTAAAATTGATATAAGCATTTGAGTAAGGACCGACGCTGGCATAGATTGGATAAGAAATATTAAAAATGGCATTGCCACCTCCGGCAAGCAATGTTGATACAGTTTGATTTTTGGTAGAAGTATCTTTACTTATGGATGCAAGTGATCCCAAGCTAATTCTAAAGACGCTTAAATTTGCGGCAATTACCTCTGAATAAAAGCTTCCTTGTGTAGAATTAATTTGAACAGATAATGAATTTAAAAATTGAAAACTTTCGTTGGAAAAGGTTTGCTCGTAAAATTTATCCGATGAAGTTCGATTCCAATTTGTACCAGAAAGAGGAAGCCACGGATTAAATGAAATGGCAGGTCCTGCTGCAGGGACTGCAGTTTGAACAAATGTTTTTGGTAACATGGGAACCAATTGAGAAAAACTGTATGCCGGAAAAATAATGAGTAAAGACAAAAATAAACGTTTCATACTTTTTATTTTTTTGTGAAATGTTGGTTTAGGAACTTGTTTTGCAACCGTATGAGAATGTTCTCTTCTTTGAGGCGCGAATATTTGCAATCTTAATTTTTTCAGGATTTAGTTTATCATAAGGGTGGTCATCCTGTAATCTTACATAATCATTACTGTTATATGGGATGTTGAGCGTGATTATGCAATTTCGGACGACCCAAACAATCCCTTGAG
>DATGFZ010000148.1:0-3287 GCA_035308805.1 Puia sp.
GACATTTATAAATTATGATTTTAGCTGCCGGGTTACCCCAGATGATGGATTTCATGGAAATATTCCCAACATTCGCGATAAGTATTCATACCCGATGAACAAACAAATCCGCTATCACAAATACGGCGAACACAACGCTCGCAATCCCGTTTGCAGTCATGAAGGCCAGATTGACCTTGCTTAAGTCATTTGGTCTTACAATGGAATGCTGGTAGATGAGCATACCTGTAAAAACACAAACACCGATCCAATACCACAAACTAAATTGGCCAAATATACCAGCTGCAATTACACAACCGAAACTCAATAAATGAAGAAATTCCGAAACACGCAAAGCTTTTGATTTTCCCAGCCACGAAGGCATGGAATACAATTGATTCGATTTATCAAATTCCTCATCCTGCAAGGCATAAATAATATCAAAACCACTTACCCAGAATATTACAGTGAATGAAAACAAAATTGGCAACAACGCAAATGAACCGGTGATCGCCAGATATGCGCCAATTGGCGCCAACGACAGCCCTATTCCTAAAACCAAATGACAAAGTGGAGTAAATCTTTTGGTATAACTATAACCCAGCACAACAACCAGCGCAACCGGCGACAAATAAAAACAAAGGTTGTTGATGAAAAAACAAGTGATGAGAAATAAAGCGCAGGAAACAAGCGCAAATAACAAAGCGTTTTTTGCAGAAATAATTCCTTTTGGGATTTCTCGGACTGCCGTCCGCGGATTTCTTGCATCAAAATTTCTGTCGAGATAACGATTGAATGACATCGCTGCGCTTCGTACTAATATCATGCATAGAATCACCAGTATCAATTTTAATAATAATCCTTCTGCGGTAAGACTTCCAAGCAATCGCCTCAGTCCAGATTCAGGTTGACCATTATTTTCCCGCCACGCGAACGAAAATTTCTTGCTGTAATAATTGATTCCTAAAAAAAAACCAATCATGGCAAATGGCATTGCGAAAATGGTGTGGGAAAATTTTATAAGAGATAGGTAATTTTTTACTGTTGCCATTTAAAAAATGCATTTATTGAACCCAGGTTAATTCTTAAAATCCTTCAATATCCCGCCTCTTACAAATTCCCATAAAACAATTCCTGCCGCTACAGCAATATTCAAAGAATGCTTCATACCCATCTGCGGAATTTCGATACAACTGTCGCACAATTCTAAAATCTCTTCCTCAACGCCAATTACTTCATTTCCAAATATAATAGCTAGTTTACTATTTTGAGCAAAATAAAATTCATTCAGTGCCGTACTATTCTCCACTTGTTCTGCAGCAACGATCATATACCCATCTTTTCTTAACGAATTTACTGCATCAACTGTTTTGTCAAAATATTTCCATTCCACGGTTTCCGTTGAGCCCAGCGCAGTTTTATGAATATCTCGGTGTGGGGGTTGAGGCGTGTACCCGCATAAATAAATTTTTTCCAGCAAGAAAGCATCTGCTGTCCTGAAAATACTACCCACATTATGCATGCTCCTGATATTATCCAGCACGACTATGATTGGGATTTTATCTGCTGCTTTGAATGCATGTACAGATTTTCGCTTCAGTTCATCCATGTTTAATTTACGCATACCCCTGACCCCCTAAGGGGATTTTGTAAACTGTAAAAGTAACTTCAATCCCCATCAAATTTTAATCCTTTTACAAATTTTTATTTCTTCGAATTCAAAAATGCCCTTTAGCACATAGGGGCTTATATTTGCGCAATGGCAAAATCTTTTAACGACACTCCGTTAATGCTGCAGCATCGAACGATCAAACAAAAATATCCCGATGCTATTTTGCTATTTCGTGTTGGTGATTTTTATGAAACGTTTGGCGAAGATGCGATTATTGCTTCGAGGGTCCTGGGGATCACACTCACCAAAAGAAACAATGGCGCTGCAGCTTCAAGCGATCTTGCCGGGTTCCCACATCATGCCCTCGAAACCTATTTACACAAATTGGTTAAAGCGGGCTATCGTGTTGCTGTCTGTGACCAGCTGGAAGACCCAAAAGCAGTAAAAGGAATTGTGAAACGCGGAGTAACGGAATTGGTCACACCCGGCATAGCGATGAATGATAGATTACTTGAACACAACACCAATAATTTTTTGGCAAGTTTGCATTTTGGCGATCAAAAAATCGGATTGTCGTTCCTTGATATTTCCACCGGAGAATTTTTTTTGGCGGAAGGCGATACTGATTTTGCGGATAAATTATTACAAACTTTTCGTCCGGCTGAGGTAATTTTTCAGAGAAACTTGCAAAAATATTTTAAAGAGGTTTTCGGATCTGCATTTTATATATACACCCTGGAGAGCTGGATTTTTGATGAAAAATTCGCAACAGAAAATCTCCTGAAACATTTTCAAACACATTCTTTAAAAGGATTTGGTATTGCAGAATTGCATGATGGGATTATTGCCGCCGGCGCAATTCTTCATTATTTAAAAGATACTGAACATCCGAACCTTCAGCACATAACTTCCATTCAACGGCTTAACCGTGATGACTATGTTTGGATGGATAAATTCACAGCGCGTAATCTTGAATTGGCAGGAACCGGCGGCACAACATTATTAAAAGTAACGGACAATACAATTTCTCCGATGGGAGCTCGCTTGCTAAAAAGATGGCTTCTACTACCCCTGCTGAACATATGTAAAATTAACGAGCGTTTGGAGCTGGTTGAATTTTTTATTAAGGAAGTTGATCTGCGAAATAAACTTATACATCATATCAAACAATGCGGCGACCTCGAAAGGTTGATCGGTAAAATCCCCGGCAGAAGAATCAATCCTCGTGAAGTGATGCAACTCGCCAGGGCGTTGCATCATATTCATCAGATCAAAATGATCTGTGGAAATTCAACCAATGATTATTTACGAAGATTGTCCGATGCACTTAATCCATGTCCTGAAATTGCAGAAAAAATAATTAAAGAGATCCAGGAAAATCCGCCGACGACCATTAACAAGGGAAATATCATTAAAGATGGAATCAATAATGAATTGGATGATCTTAGAAACATTGCCACGGGGGGTAAAGAATATCTTACTAAACTTCAGCAACAAGAAGCGGAAGCTACAGGGATCAGTTCTCTGAAAATAAGTTTTAATAACGTTTTTGGATATTATCTCGAAGTTACAAACGTTCACAAAAGTAAAGTGCCGGCAACATGGATGCGCAAGCAAACCCTTGCAAATGCAGAACGCTATATAACTCCTGAGCTAAAAGAATACGAAGAAAAAATTATAGGAGCTGAAGAAAAAA
>DATGFZ010000149.1:0-2423 GCA_035308805.1 Puia sp.
TTCATCGGAAAATTATTTGATGAGGCCACGTTGATTGCGCTGGCAAAAAAATACCAGGATGTGACAAATTTTCATTTGCAGCATCCAAAAATGTTTCAATAAAAACCAGGAGTAATCCTTTTACCCGTTTGAGATTGCATACTAACGGTGCGTGATTCAAATTCGACGGTTGCTGGCTCTTTTTATGCTACTTCAGTGTCTGGGCCTGCCGATCTTTCATTAACCGGTAATCTTGCTGTCATTTCATTAATAAGCTGAGCAATCAGCGAAGTCCATCCTGTTTGGTGACTGGCGCCCAGTCCATAACAATTGTCTCCGTGAAAAAATTCATGGAACAATAACAGGTCTTCATTTCCCGGTTTTTTATAAAACCAATTATAGTCACCAAAAATCAAGCGCTCACCGTCTTCATCTTTGGTAAATAAACCAATAAGCCTCCTGGTCAATTCATCAGCTACCTGCGAAAGATTCATTTTTATTCCCGAACCTTCCGGACATTCTACCAGTAATTCATCACCATAAAATTCTCCGTATTTTCTTATTGCCTGGATGATTATATAATTTACCGGCATCCAGATCGGTCCGCGCCAGTTAGAATTCCCACCAAAAAAATCTGAAGTAGAATCGCCGGGATCATATTGAATGGTATAATCTATTCCGTGAATATGGATGGTGTAGGGGTTTTTTTCATGATATTTTGATAAAGCCCGGATTCCACAGGGAGCAAGAAATTCTGATTCGTTTAATAAACGCTGCAATAAAAAAATTAATTTTTGCTGCGGGACAAGCGACAGCAATAAACGTTCGCCATCGCTTCCTTCTTCATTCGGCCAATAAAGATTATTTTTTTTCCGGTAACTTTCAAACCATAGGATACGCTTCTTAAAATCAGAGAGTTTGTTCAGCGTTTTCTTATCAATGGTTGATACCGCAAATAAAGATGTTAGTCCGACAATCGAAAATATTTTTAATTGCAGTGGTGCTGAATTTCCGATGGCCAACGTGTCATAAAAGAATTTGTCTTCGTCATTCCACATCCCCTGTTCGTTAAGGGCTTCAGCAATCATCACAAATTGTTCAAAAAATTTTGTCGCAGTATCTTCGAAAGATTCATCTTTCATGGCGATTTCAAGGGCAATGTCCATCATGTTGAGCGCATACATCCCCATCCAGCTTGTACCATCGGCCTGTTCCAGCTGCATATCGCTCGATATGCGATGACTCCGGTTAAATACACCAATATTATCAAGCCCGAGAAAGCCGCCTTCAAACATATTGTTGCCGTTGGCATCCTTTCTATTTACCCACCAGGTAAAATTGATCAGTAACTTTTGGAATATTTTTTTTAAAAAAACCACATCGCCTTTTCCCGTTGCATTTTTTTCCAATTGATAGACCTGCCAGGCTGCCCAGGCCTGCACCGGGGGATTTACATCACTGAAGTTCCATTCATATGCGGGTATCTGCCCGTCGGGCTTCATATACCATTCCCGCATAATCAGCAACAATTGATGTTTTGCAAAAACCGGGTCAACCAAAGTCATGGCGATCGATTGAAAGGCGAGATCCCAGGCGGCATACCATGGATATTCCCATTTGTCCGGCATGGTGATAATATCCTGGTTCTTTAAATGTTTCCATTCATGATTTCTGCCGTACTGTTTGTTTAAATTAACGGGTGTGATTCCATCGCTTGTTTTCAACCATCGTTCAATATCAAAATGATAGTATTGCTTGCTCCACAACAGACCGGCCAGCGCCTGACGTTGAATTTCCTTTAAATCAGGGTTTGCGTTTTTGGGAAGTATGGATGAATAAAAGGCATCCGCTTCTTCCTTCCTGCTGGAAAAAATATCGGCAAACCCGTTCACAAAAGCATTGTCCATGATCTTGTTGCTGAGCCTGAGATAAATTGTTCTTTTCGCTCCCGGTTCAATTTTATATTTATACACGGCGGCGAATTTCGTTCCGGTTTTTTTTTGACGCAGTAGTTCAATATTTTCATTTCTAATTATGGCGTCTCCAAAAGCATCCTTTACAAAAGGGGTTTTATTGGGTGTTCCCATTATCTTTTGCAAGTTGGTCTCATTCTCCGTAAACAGGCAATCATGAGTTGGCTGGAAATATAAGTAGTAGGTTTCAAGCCTGCTGTGCGTTGCTCGTACTGAATTCTTATCGCGCAGGCTTATCGAAGGTTTTTTTTCCAGACCACCATTTTGCCAGCGGTTGTAAAACCATAGTGTAGGCATAACCGTTATATCCGCTGATTTACTATAACGGTTATGAACGTCCAGCTTAATAAAAATATCTTTTGAATTTTGCTTTGCATAAGTAATATATACATCGAAATATTCGTCGTTATCAAATATGCCCGTGTCTAGAATTTCATATTCGCCATCTAGTTTTGTCAGTTTTTTGTTTTC
>DATGFZ010000150.1:0-3807 GCA_035308805.1 Puia sp.
TGTGGAACCTGCAAAAGAAAAAACTGTTCGGACAGCACAGGGGTTATTTGGTTACACAACCTTTGACGCAGTTCAATTTTTTGACACGATTAAACTATCAACGCATGATACCAGGCGGATGACGGAAATTCCCCTGATGCGTTATCGGTTATACCAGTACGTTATAGCAATCAATCATTTCAAGGACGAATTATTTATTTGCGAGAACAAAATTTCAGGATTGGAAAGCGAAGTGGCAATTGTTGAATCACTTATTAAGAGTAAAGATGTTCCATCCTATCCATTTTCTCCGATACAAAAAGAAACTTCGAACATGACTGATGATGATTACATGCAAATGGTAAAAAAAGGAATTGCGAGCTGCTACCGGGGAGATGTTTTTCAAATCGTACTGAGCAGAAGATTTCAACAAAAGTTTACCGGCGATGAATTTAATGTGTACCGTGCCTTACGGAATATAAACCCTTCACCGTATTTATTTTTCTTTGATTACGGAGATTATAAATTGATGGGTTCTTCGCCTGAATCGCAATTGCTTATTCAAAATGGCAAAGCTGTAGTTCATCCGATCGCAGGAACTTTTAAGAGAACGGGGGATGATGAGATCGATCAGCAAATGGCAGAAAAATTACTGAAAGATGCAAAAGAAAACGCAGAACATGTTATGCTGGTTGATCTGGCGAGAAATGATTTGAGCAGGTTATGCGAAGAAGTTTCAGTTGTCCATTACCGCCAGGTTCAATATTACTCGCACGTGATACACCTGGTAAGTGAGGTAAAAGGCAAAGTCTCAAAAAACACCAATCCATTTGAGCTTCTTGCTGTCACATTTCCCGCAGGAACATTGAGCGGTGCTCCGAAATTCAAGGCCATGAAATTGATTGATGATTATGAACCTACCTCGCGCAGTTATTACGGCGGATGTATTGGCTTTATGGGATTTGACGGAAGCTGTGTTCACGCAATTATGATAAGGACCTTTTTAAGTAAACAAAACACGCTGTATTACCAGGCCGGCGCAGGCATTGTAGCTGCGTCACAGCCGGCCAGTGAATTACAGGAAGTGAATAATAAATTAGGGGCATTGAAGAAAGCCATAGAAGTTGCCGGACTGATAAGTTAAACGATTATTTTTTTCAGTCGATTATCAGCCCCGCGCCGATCACATAAATGAATCTAAAACAATGAAAATACTGGTATTTGATAATTACGATTCCTTCACTTACAATCTTGTGCATTTGGTGGAGAAAATTCTGCATGAGAAGGTTGACGTATTTAGGAATGATAAGATCGGGTTGGAAAAGGTGAAAGAGTATGATCGAATCATCTTGTCGCCTGGGCCGGGAGTTCCGCAGGAAGCCGGATCGATGTTGCCTTTGATAAGGGAATATGCACCTACAAAACCAATACTGGGCGTGTGTTTGGGACATCAGGCAATCGGAGAGGCTTTTGGTGGCAGATTAATCAACCTTTCGACTGTTTATCATGGAGTGGCGACCAACTGTCGTTTATCCACTGTCAGCTCCAGGCTATTTACTGAAATGCCACACAGTTTTGAAGTTGGACGATATCACAGTTGGATCGTAAGTGATGAAAATTTTCCGGAAGAATTGGAAGTAACTGCAAGAGACGATAATAATTACATCATGGCTTTGCAGCATAAAAAATATGATGTACAAGGGGTGCAATTTCATCCGGAAAGTGTGTTAACCCCGATGGGAGAAAGGATAATGAGAAATTGGCTAAAATAAAAATGTATGAAAAAAATTCTTCAGTATTTATTCGAATACAAGACCCTGGCAAGAGAAATGGCCAAGGAGGTGCTTATGAATATTTCAAAAGGTATTTATAATGAAAGCGAAATCGCTTCTTTCATAACGGTTTTCCTTATGCGTAGCATCACGATCGACGAGCTGCAGGGATTCCGTGATGCTTTGCTTGAGCTTTGCGTTCGAGTAGATTTAAATGGAAATAAAACCATTGATATTGTCGGTACGGGAGGGGATGGAAAAAATACGTTTAATATTTCAACACTCGCTTGCTTTATTGTTGCCGGCACCGGACAAAAAGTTGCCAAACATGGTAATTATGGGGCTTCATCGATCAGCGGCGCATCCAACGTGATGGAGCAATTAGGCTATAAGTTTAAAAATGACAAATCACAATTGAAAAAAGAAGTAGAGGAAGCTAATATTTGTTATCTGCATGCTCCTTTATTCCATCCGGCGTTGAAAACAGTTGGGCCGATTAGAAAAAATTTAGGTGTACGTACATTTTTCAATATGCTTGGCCCCATGGTTAATCCATCATCTCCGCAATTTCAATTGGTTGGTGTTTATAATTTAGAAATGGCAAGAATTTACAATTATTTATTGCAACAAACGGAAGGCAGATTTACTATTATTCATAGTTTGGATGGCTATGACGAAATTTCATTGACAAATGATACAAAAGTCATAACTAATGAAGGGGAAAAAATAATGACTCCTGAACAATTGGGAAAAAGAATGGTGGAGGCTTCGGACATTTATGGCGGAGCAACGATTGAAGAAGCGGCAAAGATATTCTCAAAAATTTTACATGGTGAAGGCAGTTGGGCGCAGAATGCGGTCGTGCTTGCCAATGCTGCCATGGCATTGCATTGTACAGGCAATTATAAAAATTATGACGATGCTTATTATGCAGCGGTGGAAAGCCTGGAAAGTGGCCATGCCCACCAGACGCTTCAAAAATTAATGCAGCTGCAATGAATATATTAGAAACGATAATAGAAACCAAGAAATCAGCCGTCCGCAGTAAAAAAGCAGAAGTGAAAGTCTCTGACCTGGAGAAAAGCAATTTTTTTAAAAGGGAAGTTTTATCACTCGGAAAATCTTTGATTGATAAAACACGGACGGGTATCATTGCGGAGTTCAAGAGAAAATCACCATCAAGAGGGATTATTAATGACCATTCGGATATTGTTCAGACAACTTATGCTTATACAAAAAATGGCGCGTCAGCATTGTCAGTTTTAACTGACGAAGACTTTTTCGGCGGAAGTTCAGATGATTTGATAAAAGCACGAATACATGAGATCCCGATTTTGCGTAAGGATTTTGTGATCGACGAATATCAAATTATAGAGGCAAAATCGATCGGTGCAGATGCAATTTTGTTGATTGCAGCATGTCTATCTCCGCAACAAGTGAAAAATTTGGCGAAATTTGCAAAAACCTTGCACCTCGAAGTTTTGCTGGAATTGCATGGAGAAGAAGAATTGGAGCATATTTGTGATGATACGGAGATTGTGGGTATTAATAATCGTGACCTGAAAACATTCGCCGTAGATATTGAAAGAAGTTTAAGGATGGCTGAGAAAATTCCTTCAAGCAAGATCAAAGTCGCAGAAAGCGGAATAAGTTCAGTGGAAAATATTTTGCTGTTCAAACGAAATGGGTTTAAGGGATTCCTTATTGGAGAAAATTTTATGAGTGCGGAAGATCCTGCGATTGCCTTTGCCTCATTTGTAACCAAATTAAAAACAGTTTCTTCATGAGGGTTAAAGTTTGTGGTATGACGCAGCTCGATCAAGTAAAGCAGCTCGACGAATTGGGTGTTGATTTTGCCGGATTTATTTTTTATCAGAAATCGCCCAGGTACGTAGTGAGGCATTTGAGCGGAGAAAAGTTAAGAAAGGAAAAATTGCGTTTGGGAAAAGTCGGCGTGTTCGTTAACCCGGTATATGAAGAATTGATGAAACAGGTCGATGAATTTGGATTGGATATGGTGCAATTTCATGGCGATGAAACACCCCGTTTTTGTGAA
>DATGFZ010000151.1:0-5512 GCA_035308805.1 Puia sp.
TACATTTGCAAAAATATTTTGTATGATAAAAATCGAGGTTGATCGCATAAGCAGCGATTTTGGTTTCGAGGCAAAAGATGCTCATGGCCATACCGTTAAAATAGACACCAGCCCCGAAACCGGTGGTACCAATTTTGGCGCCCGTCCGATGCAGATGTTATTAATGGCTTTGGGCGGATGCAGCGGAATTGACATAGTTTCGATCTTAAAAAAACAACGCCAGCCGGTTGATGGTTTTCATATGGAAATTACCGGCGACAGAGAACAAGGAAAAGACCCAGCTCTCTGGAAAAAGATTCACGTTGTTTTTGAATTGAAAGGAAATATCGATCACCATAAAGCAAAAAAAGCCTGCGAACTTTCGATGGAAAAATATTGTTCAGTAGCAGCAACACTGAGAAAAGCCGGCTGCCACATAAGCTGGGAGGTTAAGGTGAGCGTGAATGGATGATCGACAATGTCCCGATCGGGGAATTTAACTTCATTCAGTTGGTCAAGATGAAAACTATTGATCGGTATAACACGAAAATCATGTCTGCCTCTTGGTTCAGGCAAATTCCGGGTACAAACATGAAGAACACTGACAATTGAAATAGAATTGGTTGAACGGAGTCGATGCAACCCTCACATTAAAATATACAATCTAAGTCATGGATCCGATAACTAAAGCAATACGCATAAGAACTGAGCAGACAAATGAAATGGAACATTCATCACCTGTTTTTTTAACCAGCAGTTTTACTTTTGATCATGCCGAAGAAATGCGTGCGGCATTTGCTGACGAAACGGAAGACAATATTTACAGCCGTTTCAGTAATCCAACCACTCAGGAATTTATTGACAGAATGTGTGCACTCGAGGGCGCCGAGGCTGGCTTTGCCACTGCATCGGGCATGAGCGCTGTATTTGCATCGTTCATGACTTTTTTGAAGCAGGGAGATCATATTATTTCCTGCAATGCAATTTTCGGAAGTACGCACACCATCATCACAAAATATTTGCCGAAGTACGGGATTGAATATACTTATGTTGATGTGGGTGATCTGCAGGCATGGGAAAAAGCAATCCGTCCGAATACAAAAATGTTTTATTTAGAAACACCGACCAATCCGGGATTGGAAATTATTGATCTTGACTACGCAGGCAAGTTAGCCAAGAAATATAATTTGATTTTAAATGTAGACAATTGTTTTGCGTCTCCCGTTAATCAAACGCCGATACAGTTCGGTGCGGATTTGGTCATTCACTCTGCTACAAAATGGCTCGACGGGCAAGGCAGGGTTCTTGGCGGAATTGTCGTCGGGAAAAAGGAATTGATCCACGAAATTTATTTATTCTGCCGGAGCACGGGTCCGGCGCTGTCTCCGTTTAACGCATGGGTGTTGAGTAAAAGTTTGGAAACACTTGACGTGCGAATGGAGCGGCATGCATCAAATGCATTGTATATCGCGCAGAAATTAGAACATCACCAAAAAATTTCTTTTTTGAAATACCCATTTTTAACGAGTCATCCGCAGCATCATCTCGCAAAAAAGCAAATGAAAAACGGCGGAGCCCTGTTGTGTTTTGAATTAAGGGGAGGGCTTGAAAGCGGGAGAAATTTTTTGAACGGACTTAAAATAATTTCCATGACCGCAAATCTCGGAGACACTAAAACCATTGCCTCACATCCAGCAAGCACAACGCACGCAAAACTCAGTGAAGCGGAAAGACAAGCCGTGAAAATTACACCGGGACTTATTCGCATTTCCATTGGGCTCGAACACCGGGATGATGTTTTGAATGATATATTGCAGACGCTGGAAAAATGCTGATTTTTGAAAATCCAGTCCCCGATTCACCTTTTAAATCCGTATAATTTCAATAAAGCGGTTAATCTGCGGCCTTTATCTCTTACATTCATTTTTTTGTCATCGCCCACTGGATGCCACCCAAAATGTGTTTAAGGTAAATGGGATCAGAATATGATTCATCGGTATGACCCAGTTCAGTATAGAACGCACGTCCTCCTTCATATTCGTGGCACCAGCACATGGGATGATTGTCACCCATTGTGCCGGGGCCCGGATCGTAAGATTTTTCATCAATCTTGATCAGTACATGTATACCCGGATTTAAATACTTGAAATTATAAAGCTCATCAAAACGTTCCAAAACATCCGGCAAAAATTTTGTTGAGGGATTGTTTTTATCAACCACTATAAATTTTGCCTGCTGTTGTTTGGGATGGGATTTAAAATAGCCACCAACCAGGTCTCCATACCATTGCCAGTTGTACTCGCAATCTGTCGCTGCATGAATGCCTACAAAGCCGCCGCCGTTGTGAATGTATTCCTGCAAAGCCTTTTCTTGATCAGTTCCGAAAACTTTACCAGTCGGACTTAAAAATACAAGCACCTTGTATTTTTTTAAATTTTCGCTGTTAAACTGGGTGGAATCTTCCGTTGCATCAACTTCGAAATTATTTTCTTCACCCAATTTTTTAAGGGCAGTTATGCCAACAGGAATACTTGCGTGACGAAAACCATTCGTTTTTGAAAATATCAGCACTTTAGGTTTTGCATCGTGATGTGATGCACTGATTACCATTAGACTGATTACCAGGCCGGCCATTCCAGAAATAAATTTTATAAATGTTGATTTTTTCATTGCGTATTTTTTTGTAGGCACGATCCACTGATTTGCATTAAAGACTTATCCCTGCGATCTTGAGCACGCTGTAAGAAAAAGACTTTTACAAATTTTTGATTTTGATATTTCTAAACCATACTTCATTTCCATGATCCTGCAAATCAATTCTGCCGGATGTAAATGTTCCAAAAACCGGCCACTCTTTAAATTTGCTGTTGGCGATCATTTTCTTCCAATTATCGTCCCACATCGTGGTATGTACGACATTATATCCGTTCAAGAATAATTTCAAATCACCGTGGTTGGCAATAATTTCTACCTGGTTCCATTCGCCAACGGGTTTTACTGTTTCTTTTGAGCATGCAATCAAATCATATAAATCTCCAGCGCGGTGTTTAGGTATTTTTCCATCCGGATGCCCGTCATTATCCAGTACCTGCATTTCAGGACCTGATTGGTAAGATTCTTCGATTTTAGGATCTTCTTTCACATAAAAAATAACTCCGCTGTTTCCTTTCGGAGAAATTTTCCATTCTATTTTCAAATCAAAATTGCTGAATTCTTTACTCGTAACGATATCACCTCGGCCTTCTTTAGATTTCGGATTTAAATGCAAAGCACCATCTTCCACGTTCCAGGCACTGCCGGCTTTATCCTTAAGATATGTATGCCATCCGTTGGTTGTTTTTCCATCAAACAAGGATATCCATCCCTCATTTTTTTCCGCTGGGCTGAGCCCGTTTGAATTTGGGTTTTCAGCAATATTTTTCCTTTTGAAAGAAAGGGAGATGCCCCCGGTGATCAAAATGACGGCTAAAACTAGCAATGCGTATTTCATATTATCGTGAATTATTTTTTTAAGGAAAGAATATACTTAACCATTTCTCTTACATCTGACTCTTTAAGTGCCGCGTGCGGAGTCATTGGCGTTGTACCCCAGACACCACTACCACCGCTGATAACCTTTTTTACAAGGCGATCTATAGTCGTGTCGGCAGCAGGCGAATATTTTGCAGCGACATCACTATATGCAGGACCGATCGCAATCCCGGATGTCGAATTTTTATCAAGCTTATGACATGTCGTGCAATCGCTTGCGCCAATCAATTCCAATCCTTTTTCATCAGCCACAGAAACAGTTGCCGAATTTGAACTGTTTGATGAACTGTCTGTTTTTCCGGATTTATCCCCGGAACCTCCACATGCCATCAAGAGTAATGCTGAAGAGAAAATGATAATCGTTTTTTTCATGTTTGTTTTCTTATTAAGTGAAAGTAAAACCAAAAGTAAAAGTAATTTCCGTTGTTTTTCTCAATTTTATTTTTGTCTCAGCCATTTGCTTGTTCATTAGCCTCCGGCATCGCGCTCTTGTTTGGAGATATTCCTGTTCATCTTAAGGCTGCGGATGCAAATTTGTGATGCGTTGTAAATTCAAAATTATCTAAGGCTCAAACTCCCATAACCTATAGGTTCCGGGCTATTCAGCATATTGGCTAATACTAAATCTTATCAGTTTTCACAGTTTCCATCGCCGACCCCGCGCACCTGGTGAAGCCAAATGGTTTTGATTTTTCTACCCATAATATGTTTTTAGGGAATAAGAATGCTCTTCCACTCTTCATTCAATATTTAGTACTTACGATTCATTATCTGTTCTCCCATCCATCTTATCAATCTTCCCTGACCCCTGTTTTGAACAACCACTTCGGACAATTTACAATAAACCTAAAACTTTTCTATTAAAATTTTCATCGTTTCCTGTTCCCGCAAAATCGTCAAATGCTTTTTCTGTCACCCGTATGATATGATCTTTGATGAAGGGGGCGCCTTCTTTCGCGCCATCTTCCGGATTTTTTATGCAACATTCCCATTCCAGAACAGCCCAGCCTTTAAAATCGTAGGCGGCAAGTTTACTAAAGATGGATTTGAAATCAACCTGACCATCGCCAAGTGAACGAAATCTTCCTGCCCGATCGATCCACGTTTGGTAACCCCCGTATACACCTTGTCTTCCTGTTGGATTAAATTCCGCATCTTTTACATGAAACATTTTTATTTTTTCGTGATAAAGGTCAATGTATGTAAGGTATTCGAGGCATTGCAAAACAAAATGTGAAGGATCATAGAGCAAGCATGCGCGCGGATGATTGTTGGTATGTTTCAAAAATATTTCGTAAGTAATTCCATCGTGCAGATCTTCTCCGGGGTGAATTTCATAGCAAAGGTCAACGCCGCATTTATCGAATTCATTGAGTATCGGCGTCCAGCGATTTGCCAATTCTTTAAAACCTGTTTCAACCAGACCTGCGGGACGTTGCGGCCACGGATAGACGGTTGGCCACAGCAATGCGCCGCTAAAAGTAGCATGTGCATTCAACCCCAGATTTTGGGAAGCTTTTGCCGCATATTTTAATTGTTGAACAGCCCATTCTGTCCTTGCTTTGGAATTATTATGAACGGCAGCCGGAGCAAAGCCATCAAACAATGCATCATAGGCTGGATGTACGGCAACCAATTGTCCTTGCAAATGTGTTGACAGCTCCGTTATCTCCAAACCCGCATCGTTGACGATACCATTTATTTCATCTGCATACGTTTTGCTTTCAGCAGCTTTTTGCAGGTCAAGGCATCTTGCATCCCATGACGGAATTTGTACTCCTGCAAATCCTAAACCCTTTGCCCATTTACAAATATTTTCTAAAGAATTAAATGGCTGCGCGTCACCAAGAAACTGCGCTAAAAAAATTCCAGGTCCTTTAATTGTTTGCATGAAAATGTTTTTTCTCGTTATTTTAATTGAAAAGATCGAATACAGATCCAAGATCATTTATGAGGTTACCTGCCGAAAGATCATCACCTATTTCAATCATCATAAAAGATC
>DATGFZ010000152.1:0-9173 GCA_035308805.1 Puia sp.
ATTTCAAAGTTTTTGTATTCAATAAGCGGGCTGTTTTCATGTGGCAAAGAAGTACGCAAGGCAGAGCGCATTCTTGCCAGCAATTCGCCGGTGCGAAAAGGTTTAATGAGATAATCATTCGCGCCATCATCCAAAGTCCTGACAATATTTTCTTCCCCTTTTTGTACGGAAAGAATGATTACTGGCTTGGTAAACCATTCCCGTAATTTTTTTAAAATGATTTGCCCATTTTCATCCGGCAATCCCAGATCTAGAATGATCAGATCAGGCTGTTGATTTGCCGCAACAGTCAAACCCTCTTTTCCGGTTGAAGCAAGCAGCACGTCAAAATCGGCGGATTCCAAAGTTATGCGGAGCAATTTTTGGATCTGAACCTCGTCATCAATGATCAATACTTTCATATTCATAGTTCCAGAATTTTTCGGTGGGAATTTTTATTTGAAATTTTGCTCCGCCCGATACCTTGTTTTCTAACCTTATTGTTCCATTGTGCGCCTCTACAAAACCCTTTGCAATAGACAAGCCGAGACCTGTTCCGCCGGTTTTAGCATTTTTCAAACGATAAAATTTATCAAAAACTTTTTCAATTTCTCCGTCAGGAAATCCGTTTCCATCGTCTTCGATGGTAATGATTAGGTCACTGACGCATTCAACGATAATGTTGATGGAGGATTGCGGTTGTGTGTGTTGTGCCGCATTGTAAATCAGATTATAGATCACCTGCTCCATCAAACCATAATCTATTTTTACCAAAGGAAGATTTTCTTTGACACTAATGTGAACAGCGTGATTTTTTAATTCTTCATCCAATCGTTGCACTACTTCATATATTAATTCACCCGCGTTGTACCATTCTTTTTTTGGTTTAATGTATGAAGATTCGATTCTTGACATATCCAGGAGATTTTCTACCTGCCGGTCAAGTCGCATGGATGCTTTTGAAATTTCCCGCAAAAGATCTGCCCTGTTTTCCGGGGACAGCTTTCTGCTGTTTTCCAATAAATTATCTGAAGCGCCGATAATGGTCGCGATCGGAGTTTTTAATTCGTGCGATAGCGAATCGAACAGGGCGTCATATAATTGAAGTGCTTTTGCTCTTTCCTGTTTTTTTCCGGCTATCCTTTCGATTTGCCGAATCCTGAAAGTAAGTACTGCGCTCAGCAGCGCAATAACAAAATACATCGAGAGCATGATCCGGTCCTGCTCATTCCCCACCTGAAAATGGAACCTTGGTTTTATAAAGAAAAAGTCCCAAATCAACGCGCATAGCGTAGCTGATATCAAAACAGGCACAATGTCGCAAAACATGGCAATTAGAGAAAGCGTAAGTAGTGAAGCATATGCGAAAAGGTCAAAATAAATATATGATGAAAAAATTAAACATAAAGATGACACACCAATTATTAAAGAAAAACTCAGAAGATATTGTATTTTTATTGATTTTTTATTGATAATAAATTCATTCAATAATATTTTTCTCCGAAAAAAATACATTTTGATAATAATTTATATGAAGTTAAAGAAAATTCAACGGAAGACAATCGGCTTCATAAAATAGGACAGGAAACCTTGGTTTCCTGTCCTTGCCAATAAGCCAATAATCTGGTGGAGCTATTTAATCGATGGGAATTTCTTTTTCTTCGAGTCCGACTGGGGTAGCGACAAGCAAAGTTCCCTGCAAATATTTTTCGTTATGCTGACTTGCATCCAAACCGGCTTCTTCTTCAGCGTTACTAACCCGGAGCGGAACGATGAAATTGATAAATTTAAAAATGAGAAAGGAAACCACAAAGCTGTATATGACTGCACATCCCATTGCTTTGAGTTGAGTAAAAAAGAAACTGGCGTTTCCGTAAGCCCAACCATCATTACCGCCTGCATTAACGGCCTTTGTTGCAAAAATCCCCGTCATCAGCATGCCAACCATCCCGCCAATACCGTGACAGGGAAAAACGTCGAGCGTATCATCCAAAATCGTTTTTGATTTGATGTAAACCGCAACGTTGGAAATAATGGCTGCGGTAAATCCTATGAAAATACTTTGCGGCACAGCAACAAAACCTGCAGCCGGTGTAATGGCAACAAGACCGACCACAGCGCCTACACAAAACCCGACAACAGAGGGTTTTTTCCCTTTCATTACATCAAAAAACATCCAGGATAAACCCCCAGCTGCGGCGGCGGTGTTGGTTGCCGAGAAAGCAGAAACAGCGAGCGAATTCGCAGCCAACGCCGAGCCTGCATTAAAACCGAACCATCCAAACCACAAAAGCCCGGTGCCAATTAAGACATAAGGAATGTTGGCTGGTCTTGTTTCAATTTTTTGTATATGACTATTTCTTCTTTTTAAGACAATCGCACCCGCCAGGGCGGCACATCCGGCCGATATATGCACTACGGTTCCTCCGGCGAAATCAAGTGCACCCATTTTTGCAAGAAACCCATCCGGATGCCAACTCCAATGGGCCAGTGGAGCATATACCAGCAGGCTGAAGAGTATGGTAAATAAAACGTAGGCAACAAAACGCATCCGTTCAGCAATCGCCCCAACAACCAATCCGGGCGTGATAATCGCAAACATTAACTGAAACATGGAAAATAATGATTTTGGGATCGTGGGCGCTAAACTCCAGGGTTCGCCGGCAGCAACCCCCCTATAGAAAAGATGGGTGAATGGATTGCCGATGATACCATGAAAAGATGTCCCAAAGCAAAGGCTAAATCCCACGACGATCCATAAAACGCCAACCAATCCAGCGGCAACAACGCTTTTCATCATGGTGGAGAGTACGTTTTTTCTGTTTACCATGCCGCCATAAAAAAACGCCAGCCCAGGAGTCATTAAAAAGACCAGTGCTGTTGCAACAAGTATCCAGGCGATATCAGCTACATTGTACTTCCCGTTATCAAATACAGGAAGCGCTGGTATAAAAAGAACCATAATGGATACAATGGCAAGTACGATAAAAGGGGCAGCTGATTTAAAAGTGATATTTCGCATGATTACGATTGATATTAAATAAAAAAATTATAATATAGATATCTCCATAAAAATATAAATAAAATATAAAAATAACCCAGTAAAACACATATCATTTTTTTTAATTTGAATAAAATATGAATGAAAATGTGTCAAAATGATTTTATTTATTTTTTATGATCCTGCCGCGTATGCGCATTTTGCCCAATAAACAATTGTGAAGCAAATGGATAGAAACCTGAATTGTATCCGAAGCGATCCACAGATATTATTGGCAAACACGGTTGAAATCCCCAAGGTTGTGGAAAACTATTCAGGCAGGGCGTTCTTTTCTAAGATTTTAGGCTAGTAGTTGCATTTTGAAATGATTGATTTTCCTTTGGGAATGCCCGTTTATGCAAAAGGGCATTTCCGGGCAGGTTTCATTTGAATTTGGGCATTTTTTACTTAATTCGAAAGCTCTAATGTAACCAGCAGGCATCTTATTTGTTATATTTGAGGGTTTAAAGTTGTTATTTATTTAAAATGGACAAGAAATGATTACCGTATCATCAAAAGCGAAGGATTATATTGGGCGAATGCGTGAAACCGAGAACAGGCCGACTGATTCGTTCTTACGCGTGGGAATTAAAGCAGGGGGCTGTTCAGGTCTCGAATATCAAATGAATTTTGATACCTCTTTAAAAGAGGGTGACCAGGTTTTTGAAGACAAGGGAATCAAAATAGTGGTGGACATGAAAAGCCTGCTGTATTTGTATGGTACAGAACTCGATTACTCCGATGGGCTTAATGGGAAAGGATTGGTTTTTAATAATCCAAATGCGTCAAGAACGTGCAGCTGTGGGGAGAGTTTTGCAGTCTAATTCAAAATGGAAAGAGGGAAAACAGCATGAGTAACACAAATGAGATATTGGAACGGTTAACGACAGAGAACTACGAATATGGTTTTGTGACGGATATTGAAATGGATATTGCGCCAAAGGGATTGAATGACGACACCGTTCGATTTATTGCCCAGAAGAAAAACGAACCTGCCTGGTTGTTGGAGTGGAGGTTAAAAGCATTTCGGCATTTTCAAAAATGTGAAATGCCTCAATGGCAAAATTTTTCAATGCCCGATATTGATTTTCAATCTATTTCATATTATGCGGCTCCGACTAAAAAAACATATAACAGTCTTGATGAAGTGGATCCGGAGTTGTTGGCCACTTTTGAAAAATTAGGCATCCCGATAAATGAGCAAAAAATTTTATCGGGAGTGGCGGTTGACGTGGTGTTTGATAGCGTCTCGGTTAAAACAACTTTCAGAGAAAAATTGCAGGAACTCGGAATTATTTTTTGCTCCTTCAGCGAAGCCGTAAAAGAACATCCCGAACTGGTAAGAAAATATTTGGGAAGTGTGGTTCCATACACGGATAATGTATTCGCCGCCCTGAATGCCGCTGTCGCCTCCGATGGCTCATTTGCCTATATTCCCAAAGGTGTTCGCTGCCCCATGGAGTTATCGACTTATTTCAGGATCAACGCGCAAAATACAGGTCAGTTTGAGCGGACGCTGATCATAGCTGATGAAGGAAGTTATGTCAGCTATCTTGAAGGTTGCACGGCGCCAATGCGTGATGAAAATCAATTGCATGCTGCCGTTGTTGAATTGATCGCCCTGGAGAATGCAGAGATAAAATATTCAACTGTCCAGAACTGGTATCCGGGTGATAAAGATGGCAAAGGGGGTATTTATAATTTCGTGACCAAGCGAGGAATTTGCAAAGGAGATAATTCAAAAATTTCCTGGACACAGGTGGAAACAGGCTCTGCCATTACCTGGAAATATCCAAGCGTAATTTTGCGTGGCAATAATTCTGTTGGAGAATTTTATTCAGTGGCATTAACCAAGAACAGACAAATCGCCGACACCGGAACAAAAATGTATCATATTGGAAAGAATACGAGAAGCAGAATAATTTCCAAAGGGATTTCTGCCGGACACGGAAACAATAGCTATCGGGGACTTGTCCAGGTAAATGCCGGTGCTGAAAACGCAAGAAATTTTACGCAGTGCGATTCATTGTTGATAGGCGACGAATGCGGCGCGCATACCTTTCCCTACATCGAAACGAAAAATAGTTCAGCCATTGTTGAACACGAAGCGACGACATCAAAAATTGGTGAAGACCAGATCTTTTATTTGAAGCAGCGTGGTATTGATACAGAAAAGGCGGTGGCATTGATCGTAAATGGTTATGCAAAAGAAGTGCTTAATCAACTGCCGATGGAGTTTGCTGTTGAAGCACAAAAACTCCTGGCTATTTCGCTGGAAGGAAGCGTGGGTTGAGGCCTGGCTGTGATTGGATTTGAAGCAATAAAAGATTTACAACCCGGATGCATAATCAAAAAAGTAATTTAAAATAAAAATAAAAGCAGAAAGGAATGGTGGATTCTATTCACCGTTCACTATTCACCATCACTATGTTAAGCATTAAAAATTTACAGACTTCTGTCGAAGAAAAGGAAATACTGAAAGGACTTAACCTTGAGATTAAAGCAGGGGAGGTGCATGCAATCATGGGACCCAATGGTTCTGGTAAAAGCACGCTGGCTGCGGCCTTGACGGGTAAAGACAATTACACGGTTACAGGCGGCGAAGTAACTTTCGAAGGAAAAAATCTTTTGGAATTATCGCCCGAAGACCGCGCACGCGAAGGAATATTTCTCGCATTTCAGTATCCGGTTGAAATTCCGGGCGTTTCCAATATTAATTTTTTAAGAACAGCTTTGAATGAAATAAGAAGCTACAGAAATCTTCCGCAGCTCGAAGCAAAAGATTTTTTGAAGATGGTAAAAGAAAAGCAAAAACTCGTGGAGTTTGATGCGGCGCTCACCAACCGTTCATTAAACGAAGGATTTTCCGGAGGCGAAAAAAAACGCAATGAGATATTTCAATTGGCAATGCTTGAACCGAAACTGTCCATTCTTGATGAGACCGATTCCGGATTGGATATTGATGCCTTACGCATTGTTTCAAAAGGAGTAAATAAATTACGCACAGATAAAAACGCATTCATCATTATCACCCATTACCAGCGCCTGCTGGAATATATCGTCCCTGATTTTGTTCATGTTTTATACAATGGACAAATTGTAAAATCCGGTGGAAAGGAATTGGCGTTGGAACTTGATGAAAAAGGGTACGATTGGCTGAAAGAAGAACACAAAGAAAAAGAACTGGTTTAACATGGAAAGCATTATTTCAAAAGCTGCACTACCGTTATACGAACAATTTATTGCTGATTTCGAAACTCGGTCTGCCTTGTCTTCTTCAGAGCCGGAAGAATTGAGTCTGTTAAGAGAAAAAGCGTTTGTTGCTTTTCAACGACTGGGTTTTCCTACACTAAAAACTGAAGACTGGAAATACACCCACCTGGCTCCGTTTTTAAAAGAAGAATTTTCGACAACCCCTGATGATGATATCGATATTAAAGAAACAATCCTTAGCAAAGCAAGCATTAAAACGCTGGATGGTTATAAAATTGTTTTGGTAAACGGAGTTTACCGGCCTGAATTTTCTGACCATCCGGTTGATCAAGGCATTTTTGTTTCCTCGCTTGGGTCATCTTATCATAAAAAAGCTTTTGCAACCCATTTCGGGAAGTATACAGATGCGAGTAAAAATCATTTCGTTGCTTTGAATACGGCCTTATTTCGGGACGGATTATTTCTGGAAATCAAAGACAAAACAATTGCAGAACGGCCATTGCACATTGTTCATTTTGTTTCGGCAAAAAGTAATTTATTTATCCAGCCCAGACATCTTTTTGTTGTTGGAGATCAGGCACAGGTAAGCATTATTGAAAGTTATGTAAGCGGAGACGGTGACGCTGATATTTTTGTCAATAACGTCTCAGAAATAAAAATTGGCGCAGATTCCCACGTTCATCATTATTATATTCAGGGGGGAAATGCGCGCACAAGATATATTCATCACACCGAAGTGAACCAGTCACAAAAAAGTGTTTATAATAATTACAAAGCTTCTTTTCCCGGAGTTGCTTTTTTGCGCAATAACCTGAACGTCGCATTGAATGGAGAAAATATCGAAAGCCATCTTTACGGATTATATCTCGCCGGCGGTCGCCAGGTTGTAGACAATCATACCATCGTCGATCACATAAAACCAAATTGTCAAAGCAACCAACTTTACAAAGGCGTGATGAAAGAGGAAGCAACGGGTATTTTTAATGGGAAAATTTTTGTGAGAAAGAACGCTCAGAAAACAAACGCGTTTCAGAAGAATAATAACCTGATGTTAAGCAATAAAGCGATTGTGGATTCAAAGCCTCAGCTGGAAATTTTTGCTGATGATGTCAAGTGCAGTCATGGATCAACGGTGGGACAGTTTAATGAAGACGCATTATTTTATTTGAAGTCACGCGGAATCGGAGATGAAAGAGCGAAGGCATTGTTAATCCATGCTTTTGCTTATGATGTCATTGAAAAAATGCCCCTGGCGCCGGTCAAGGCGTGGATAAACAAATTAATTGAAGAAGGATTGAAACCGAAATTATAGTACGTATTCAACGATATACCATGGAGAAGGGCTGAATTGGATGATATAGGTGAAATCGTCGGCATACAAAAGCGTAATCAATATACCCCTTTCACAAAACGGACAGTATTCGTTTTCGCTATGCTTTGTGCTTCTTTTGGACCAACGCCAAAACAGCATTGATGATCGTAATCGTTGAAACAGCATTGTGTGTATGAATTATAATGTATGCGTTATGAAAGATAATTCCATCAAAGAAGCACCCGCACTGGATATCCAACAGATAAGAAAAGATTTTCCGATTCTTACTGCCACAGTGAACGGAAAACCGCTGGTATATTTTGATAATGCCGCCACTTCTCAAAAACCATGGAGCGTAATTAATGCAATCGAAGATTATTACACAAAGCTCAACAGCAACGTTCACCGGGGCGTGCATCACCTGAGTCAAATGGCCACTGATGCATTCGAAGCTTCAAGAAGAAAGGTAGCTGACTTCATTAACGCTGCATACGAGCATGAAGTAATATTTACAAAAGGAACAACGGACGGCATTAACCTGGTTGCAAACAGCTATGGGAAAAAATTTGTGGAAAAGGATGATGTGATCATTATTTCTTCTCTTGAGCATCATTCCAATATTGTGCCCTGGCAAATTCTTTGTGAAGATAAGGGGGCGAGATTAACAGTTATCCCAATCAATGAAAGAGGGGAGTTGATGATGGACTCTTTCAGCGAAATGCTGAATGAAAAAGTGAAATTAATTTCCGTTAATTATGTTTCAAATTCTTTGGGTACCATCAATCCTGTTGGCGAAATAATTGAACTTGCTCACCAGCATGATATACCTGTAATGCTTGATGCAGCCCAGGCCGTGCAACACATGGTGATTGATGTACAGGATCTTGATGTTGATTTTCTCGCATTCTCCGGTCATAAAATGTACGGACCTACTGGAATTGGGATTTTATATGGAAAGGAAAAATGGTTGAATACCATGCCACCTTATCAGGGTGGTGGTGAAATGATCAAGACAGTGAGTTTTGAAAAAACCCTTTACAACGAATTGCCCTTTAAGTTTGAAGCGGGCACGCCAAACATTGAAGCTGCAATTTGCCTTGGCGCCGCGGTAGATTATATTGATAGCCTTGGGTTGGAAAAAATTGCAGCGTGTGAACATGATCTGTTGGAATATGGCATAGAAAAATTATCCGCCATTGAAGGCTTGCAATTTGTTGGCACGGCGGCAAAAAGATCGAGTGTGATATCTTTTAATATTGACGGCGCGCATCCGTACGATGTAGGCGTGATACTTGACCAGTTAGGAATCGCGGTTCGGACAGGTCATCATTGTACGCAGCCGCTGATGGATCGCTTGGGTATACCCGGTACCGTCAGAGCATCATTTGCTTTTTATAATACCAGTGAAGAAATCGATGCTATGGTAAAAGGAGTTCAAAAAGCGCTTACCATGCTCGTGTGAACAGACGAATAAAAACATGGCGCCCCACAGGTATGCTGGATAGCTTGTCATGCCGGCCGGTTCCCTTCCCGATAACGTCCGCGTCCCGGCGTCTTGGCCGGGATTGGTGGCAAAACAAGCAGCCCTGTGTTTTGCATCAATGGCATGAACGGGATTGGCATGGAGTG